>JAESRM010000363.1 GCA_016764635.1 Planctomycetota bacterium | reverse complement strand
GGGGGGTAGTATTTATGACGTTGTGAACTTTGTTAGGACGCGTAAATTCGTCGCTTTGGAGTTGGCAATTTTCCCTGTTCTATAAGAAACTACAAATCATGAAACATCTCTTGTTATTGGCTGTGGCGTCTCTGGGCTTAGCAGCCTATTCCGACGCGCGCCCGCTCCCCAGGTCAACTTCGACCACAACCACCGGAATTATTAGCCATGTCATGGTCGATGCTAGCGGAAGTGTCATTTCGTTTCGTATGGACTACGATGGCGACGGACTTGTCGATACGATTGTAGCTGTGACATGTATACCCAATACACTTGCGGCATCACTCAATGSCTGGGCTAGTGCAAAACCTAAAGTTCCGGTTACGTTTTTTGATCAGAATGGCAACAAGAAAGTAGATTGCCCAACCACGCCCCCACCCCCGGCAGAWCAGCCTTATCCCGATAGCCTGCTAGGGAATGTCTAATACCTTTTGCTAATGAAACTTTGGGGGGGTGCCATACGGCATCCCCCCAGTGAATGAATGGCGAGGTTGTTTTTTACGAAGTATGGCCTAGTAGGTCAGCGGTATTGGAATAAATCGAATGAATAAATTGAAAGCAATGTCTGTTGTCTTGTTAGGTTCAATGGTGGTTCTGATTGCGGCGACAATGAGCCAATCCGACTCTTTGGATGAGTTGCAATCACCCAAGAATCGTTCCAGTTTCAACGGGAATGTAGAGCCCGGGACTCTGGAGGATCGGAGGCCAATTCCGCTTAGCACCAATTTAGAATCAGTCGCTAGGATAACCCTGGGAGACGAGGTCGAGGTAGGTGACGTGAGGAAAAGTGAAAGCCTAATCCCCTTGACTGTTCGATTCACCACAATGGTTGGTGCACCGATCAAGAACGTGGATTTTCAAGTGCGAGCAAGTGAGGGCAACCAAATAAAAATGGTAAATTCCGGTGCAACCGGAGAGGTTCGGCTGGGGCGAAAAGTTTTGGGTGGTGAGGAATCTATATCCTTTAGGCACTTCTCACATCCGCACCTCAATCAGAACAAAATTTCCTTTCCGACCGACGTGGATCTCATTGAGGTCACACTTCCTTGGAAAAGCGTGTTTGTGTCGGTTATGAGTGCTAGCGGGCTCCCCGTCGTGGGGTGTGAGGTGACGGGTGTGTACCTTGCGGCACTTGGGGGGGGGTATGAGAATCAAGAGCTATTGTTGACCAATGCTCTCGGTGATGCAGAGTTTATGTTTTCGGACTCAGGGACGGTTCGTATAACGGCGTTCTGTCCTCARCTTGGAGAATCATCCTCCGAGCAGGAAATCGATCTATTTGGGCTGAAGACCGATGCGTTTGTGGAGTTATCCTTAACCCCGTTGGAGAAAGGACCGACGGGGAGCCTTAGGGTTGCTGTTTTCTCGAATGGCCCAACAAGGTCGTCTTTGCCATTTGCCGTGGAACTGCAGCTTTTTGGTGGAATTGATCAACCTAGAAGGGTTAATTCGGACTTGGCAAGCAATTACCTAGTGTTCCGGAACATACCCATCGGACAGTACCGATTGAAGCTCTCCAATAGGTACTTGGCACCCTTAGCTCCCTACCGCATATCAGCACTAACTGAGGTAACGGTGGGGATCAACGAGGAAGTTGAATCAAGCTATTCGTTCGAGGTGTCACCTGTAGAGGTTGTCAATCTTGAAACCAATGGGATTCAAACCAACCCAGTCACGCTGGAGTGGTTACTTCCTGATGGCAATTCAAACGGGGTCGGAGAGATATTCGAATATAGAAATGGTGGTGGCTACACAACGCTGTCGGAACTAGAGAGGCCGGGGCATTATTATTTGTATCGCGATCCAAGGGAGTTGGCGGTATTGAAAGTCGGCGAAGAGGGAGACGACGAGAGTGGAAGATTATTTGCTTTCCCAGATGAAGCCAACCGCTTAGAGCACCGCGTCGTCTTCGAATCGGGCAGGTAGAGAGATCGTTGAATTGGGCATGTTTTTCCCAAAGCGCATCCAGCGCCACCTTTGAAAAAGCATGGATTGTCAAAGGCCGCTCACCGAGTCCTTCCGGCAAGCATGGGAATCGCAACAAATACCTCCTGACTACTGGTCGATGGGACAGGCGAAAAAAGACTCAGACGCACTGCCATCGGACAGCGGCAAGGTCGTACCGCACGTCTCATGCCCTGGCGTTGGCCGGGCCGAGGAATCCTTACTCCTTCGTCAAGCGAAGGAGTTGCGGCCTACATGGACTCGGGTGCGCCGACTCCGATGATGCCGAGGCCGATGTTGATGGTTTGGCGGGCGGCTTCGACTACTTGTAGGCGGGCGGCGGTGGTGGGGGCTTCTTGGCCTAGGACTCGGTTGGCGGCGATCCAGGAGTTGACTTCGCGGGCTAGGCCTAGGAGGTATTGGGTGACTTCGGAGGGTTCGGCGTTTTCGGCGGCGCGTTGGAGGACGGCGGGGAAGCGGCCCATGTTTAGTAGCAGGGCGGAGGAGTTTTCTAGGCAGGCGTAGTCGGCGTTTTCCATGGCGCCGGATTCGGATTTGCGCAGGATGGAGGTTAGGCGGGCGTGGGTGTATTGCACGTAGGGGCCGGTGTCGCCTTCGAAGGAGAGGACTTCGGACCAGACGAATTCGATGTCCTTGAGGCGTTCGCGTTTGAGGTCGTTGAAGACCACGGCGCCTACGCCGACCATCTCGGCGATTTCGCCGGCTTTGTCCAGGTCGGGGTTCTTTGCGTCGATGATGCTGCGGGCTTCGGCGACGGCGCGGTCTAGGACGTCTTCTAGGAAGACGACCTTGCCTTCGCGTGTGCTCATTTTACCTTCGGGTAGGCGCAGCATGCCGAAGCTGATGTGCTCGACGCGGTCTTCCCATTCGAGGCCCATGCGGTCGAGCACGTGCTTGAGTTGCTGGAAGTGCAGGCGTTGATCGCCGCCGACCACGTACAGGCAGCGGTGGAAGTTGTAGAGCTCGTGACGGTGGAAGACGGCGGCCATGTCGCGGGTGGCGTACAGGGTGGTGCCGTCGGTTTTGCGCAGCAGGCAGGGCGGTAGGTGCTCGCCGAATTGCTTTAGGTCCACGATCAGGGCGCCTTGGGATTCTTCGGTGATTCCGGCGGCGACGATGCGCTCGATGGTGGAGTCCAGGTAGTCCTCGTAGAAGGATTCGCCGCGTACCTCGTCGAAGGTGACTTTCAAGCGCGCGTAGGTGCGGTCGAACTCCTTCATGGAGAGTTCGGTTGGTGGCGAGCAACCAGGTACTTTTCTGGCGCCGATGGGTGGCAGGGTGCCTGACGCTGTATCGTTCCAATGGGCAGCTTTTCAGCATCAACCGATAGCGTGCCAGGGCCATTTCTTAATTCGGAGATGTCGCATGTGCGATGCGCGGGAGAGGGATGTATGCATAGAACCCTCTTTTGAAGCATTCGGAGGTGGCCCAGATGCGTGCGCCAGCAGTTGGGAAAAGCATCAGGAACGGTCCTCCCCTGGGGCTACTTTCGAATATATCTCAGTTTCGCCTAGCGAGTAACCGAGATATGTATAGGTTGTATCTAAGATATATCATCACCGATGCCATGCCAACCTCCTCCAACCTTCTGACTGACTGGATCGAAGCTGCCCGAGTACAGCTTCCTGAGCTTGTCTTGAGCGAGGACTCCGGCGCCCTCACTCTCCAATGGGGTCGCAAGCGGTTGAAGCTGGCACCTGAGAGAATCCAGAACTTCACACGCGGCGAGTTGGAAGACCTTGAGGGATCCTACCTGGACCTCGGCACAGGCCTGCTCTGCATCACCGAGCCCGGGATCCTGATCCGCGTGCGGGTGTCTTTTACCCCTGCTCGCCTGACACCCCTGCTCGCTTGCATCCTGGCTCGGGGGCTCTTCCCGCGTCTGCAGGAAGACGTGGTTCAGAGCCAAGTACGCCCTTCCATGTTGATGCTGGTGGGCAAGCAAACGCTCCTGGCCCGAGAGTGGTCCCGAGCACTCGGGGCCAATATCTCGCCGATGGCAATCAGCAGGCTGCTGTCCGCGCTGCGCAGCGCCGGCTTGCTCAAGGAGGACGTGTGCAGAGTGAGCGAACTGGAGCTAGTCCCAAGCTTGGAGCTGGTTCGATCCGAGTTCCGTATCAATGGAGTCGGGAGGAGCGAGAGCTATCGATTCGCCCAGGAGGATGCGGGCCCTCTGGCCGAGCAACTTGGGACGAGTCTTGTCTGGGGGACGTCGCTCGTGCTAAGTCAGCTGGCTGGCGGCTGGGTCGAGCCCCAGGATGTCCTGATCGACCCTAGCGGTATGGGTGCACTTCAAGAGCTCTTGGGACCTCCGGTGAAGGCCTCGGGAAGTGACTTGCTGATCGTCCGGCCCGCGAGCCGCATCCCCCTCTCGCTGCTAGTCGAGCAGCAGGCGCCGCCGAAGAGCACCGGTGTCCTAAACCCGATATTGGCCGCCTGTGATGGTCTCTCTTCGGACGACCCGGTGCGGCGCCAGCTCGCACGCCAGCTCTGGGATCGATGGACCCAATCATGAGGCTGCCACTACCCACCAGGGCTCCTTTGTTCGAGCTGCTCTTCGCAGTCGCCAAACGCATGAATCAAACAGGCCAGACCCTGCGCATCATCGGCGGCCTCGCCATGCACTGCTGGCACCGCGAGATGAAGAGCCTGCCCCGCGTGACCGAGGACATCGACTGCGCCTTCCCGAGCGAGGATTGGCCGTCCAAAAGAGAGGCCGAGGCAAGCATCCTGGGCCTGCTCGCCATCCTCGATGACCTTGGCCTAGAGCGGCCCAGCGGCCCCAAGGCCAAGGCCAGCCGCACGGCACGCTTCACGTACGCGCGACCTGGCGAGCCGTCCAAGATCGAGTTGATTTGCGGTTCGCTCTCGTTCGGCTCGGCCTCGCGGCGCAAGCCCGCCTGGAGATTGCTCAAGCTCGAAAGCGGACAAGTCATCTACGCATCGCGCCTCGATTGGCTAGAGATCATTCCCGAGTGGGTCGAGGTCGAGTTCCTCGTGGATGACGACCGCGCGACGGTTCTGATTCCGAGCCTAGCGGGCCTGCTGCTCCTGAAGCTAAAGGCCGTCACGGACAAACTGGGACGCTGTGACGAGGAGCAAGATCTCGCACGCCACGCACACGAGCTGGAGCGACTTGAGCGGCACGGAGGCGACCTACTAGTCCTCTTCGAGTGGGCTCTTGCAACCGGCGGCACATTCCCAAGCTACAAAGCCGCGAAGGCCGCCAACCCCGCAGTCCGCCAATCCACAGAGTACCTACAAGAGCGAGTCCTGGGCGCACCTCCCAGCCAACACCTAGAGCGCATGCTTGCAGACCTGCGCGAGATCGCCCCGGCACTCTGACTCCCTCCTCCCCTTAAATAGAGGCCGCATTCGCCAAGCGGCCGTGTCTGCCCGGCGATAAACGATCGAAGTTGTCCCGACTGGGTACTGTCGCACCGTACGGCCATA
>JAESRM010000091.1 GCA_016764635.1 Planctomycetota bacterium | reverse complement strand
CCACGCCTGCCAGTCGATCGAGGAAACCGCCAACTGGGTAGGCACTACGGTGGGAGAATGATCAGGAGGGCGCATGCACCCGCCCGCTAATTCTCGGGGAGAATACCTTCGAGCCACTCCAGCACTTCAATGGGAGTCTCTACGAAGCGCGGGGGGATGAGGTGGGCGACGCCGGAGCGGATGCGTCGGACGTCCAGTTTCTTGGAGCCTTTGAGGTTGGCAAGCAGTGTCTCGAAGAAAACTGGGTCGTGGTACTGGATAATCAGGGCGTGTCCCTGGAAGGTGATGCGATCGAGGAAGTAGCGGTCCAAGCGCGTCTTGAGCTGGAACATGCGCAGGAGCGTCAGCGCGGCTTCGGGCAGTCGTCCGAAGCGGTCGTGTAGTTCGGCGCCGACGGCGCTTACCTCGGTCGGTGTGTGGGCGCCGGATAACTCGCGCAGGATTTCGAGCCGTGACTCGGGGTCTTCGATCCAATCATCGGGCAGGAAAGCCACCAGGCCCAAGGACACTTCGACGCCGGCCTCGATCTCTTCAACCCGCGGGCCTTCGGGTGCGGGGCCGCCGCCGCCTTCTAGGCGTTCCACGGTGGCGCGCAAGAGTCGGCAGTACATGTCGTAACCCACCGCAGCGATTTGTCCGGACTGTTGAGCGCCCAAAATATTGCCGGCTCCGCGCAGTTCCAAGTCCTTGATGGAGATGCCAAAGCCAGCGCCCAGGTGCGAGAGTTCTTCGAGTGCCTTGAGGCGCTTCTTAGCGATGTCCTTGAGTGGTTTGTGCTTTTCGATCAACAGGTAGCAGTACGACTTGCGTTCGCCTCGGCCTACGCGGCCGCGCAGTTGGTGGAGTTCCGAGAGGCCGAAGTGGTCTGCATCGTCGATCAGAATCGTGCCCGCGCTGGGGATGTCGATTCCGTTTTCGATGATGGTCGTGGCCACTAGGACGTCGGCTTCACCCTGGGAGAAAGTACGCATGACGCCTCGCAATTCCGTCGAGCTCATCTGGCCATGGCCGATCGCGATGCGTAGGCCGGGCATGAGTTGGGAGATGCGACGTGCGGCCAATTCAATGGTTTGAACGCGGTTGTGCAGGAAATAGACCTGTCCACCACGGGCCAATTCGCGTTCGAGGGCCTCGCGAATCATGTGGTCATCCTCGCGGTAACCGAGGATCGTTTGAATCGGTTGGCGTCCAGGGGGAGGCGTGGACAGTGCTGAAATGTCGCGCAAACCAGCCAGGGACATGTGGAGTGTGCGGGGTATCGGCGTCGCGGTCAGGGTTAGCAGGTCTACTTCGGCACGCATGCGCTTGAAGTGTTCCTTGTGGGTGACACCAAAACGTTGTTCCTCGTCGATGATGACCAGGCCCAAGTTTTTGAAACCGACTTTCTTGCCGAGGATGCGGTGGGTGCCAATCAGRATGTCMACCTGGCCATTGGCCGTGTCCTCRAGCACYTTTTTGTTCTTGGCGTTRCTGACATAGCGGCTTGAGACTTCCACCCGCACGGGGAAGTCAGCCATGCGTTCCCGGAATGTGCGGTAGTGTTGATCGGCGAGCACGGTGGTGGGGACGAGCACGGCAACCTGTCCGCCGCCGGCAACGACGCGGAAGGCTGCGCGCACGGCCATCTCGGTTTTTCCGAAACCCACGTCCCCGCACAGCATGCGGTCCATGGGTTTTTCGCTGGCGAGGTTGTCGGCGATTTCCGCCCCGGAAGTCTTTTGGTCGGGGGTGGGCTCGTAGGGGAACGTGTTGTCGAAGGATTCGATCAGTTCGGCGTCTCCGGCCCACGGGGTGCGGCGGCGCAGGGCGCGTTTGGCTTGCACCTCGATCAAATCCGAGGCCATGTCAAAGAGTCCACGCTCGACCTTTTCCTTGCGCTTGCGGAAGGAAGTGCCGCCAATCTTGTCCAGCTTRAGYCCKGTGCCRCGGGCKCCAACAAAGCGCTGMACCATGTCRATGCGRCTGGTCGGAACGAACAGGCTCACGTCATCCGCGAAWGAAAGATGCAGGTGCTCTTCTTCGCCGCCCCCGCGTTTCATGCGCTTGAGGCCGCGGTAGAGCGCCAATCCGTGAACTGCGTGAACCACGTAATCTCCGCGCTTGAGCTCGAAGAACGACTGGATCGCTTTGACCTTGTGCTCACTCAGGTGACGTGTCTTGCGTCGTGTGCCTTGGATGCCCTTGAGCTCGTGGTGTCCGACGACGATCAGGTTCCAGGCGGGCACGCGAAAGCCCTTGGTGATCATGCCAACTCGGGTCTCTAGTGCGCCGGGAGGCATCGCGCCTTCTAAAGTCTGGACGAGTCTGGCTTCGTCCCCTTTGGAGTGGCATGTGATGAGGATGCGCGCGCCGCGTGCGACTTCTTCAGCTAAGAGTCCCGGTGCCAATTCCATGCCCACTTCCAAACCCGCAACCGAGCGCGTGTCCATGGACATGGTGTCGCCCGGCAAGGTCTGCAATATGAGCTGGCGATGATCGGCTTCCTTTTTCTTGTAGGATTTCCAAGCGCGTTCGAAGGCTGGAGAGCGGATCGCAAGAGCCTCACCGCGCTCGTTGATGCGAAGGGGTTCCACAAGAATCAAGCGAGAGTCCGCACGCAGGAATTCGAGGGGCGTGAGGCCGCCATCCTCCACGGATCCTGTGTCTGCGATCAGGCACACCGAGAGGTCGCTGTGGGTCTTGACCGACAGTTGGCTGACCGCGTCAAAACTGCGCAGGGATTCGATTTCCGCGTCGAACATCTCGACGCGAATGGGGCTCTCCACGGCATAGGGGTAGAGGTCCAGAATGTCGCCGCGCAAGCTGATTTCACCGGGGCTTTCAACCAGGGGGACTCGCTCGTATCCCAGGTGGACCAGGCGTTTGAGCAGCAATTCCACATTGAGTGTTTCTCCTACGGCAAGATCCAAGGCGTCCGCTTCAAGTGCCTTCAACCCAGGCAAGGGCTGTAATAGGGCCAATATGGAAGCCACCAGAATGTGCGGGCCTTGCCCGTGGGAAGTGGTGCGCGCCCATTCGAGGCGGCCGGCGATGGTGGCCGGGTCGCTGGGGTCCCGGGAGGGCAATGCCAGGGACTCGACACCAAAAGCGGCCATGTCCAAGGCAAAGGAATCCGCCTCTGCGTCCGTTGATAACACGATGCATAGCGTGTCGGACTTGAGGGGCTCTTGGGCCCTCAGCGCGGAGAGGATCAGGGGCTGGGCTGAGCCCCAAAGGTTGCCGATCGATACAGGGGTAGGCTTGCCCAGGTGCCGTATGGTTTTTTGCAGCTCTGGGAACTGGGGCAGGTCGGCAGCGACGACCAGCGGTACAAAGTCATCGGACTTGGCGCTTGTTTGTTTCTCGGTCTGCATCAGGAGGGATCGGTGCGGGCCGGTAGTTCCCGGGAGCGTTGGTTGATGAGTAGAAGGGCTTCGATGGCGGCCCAGGACTCGGCCTCTTTAATGGAGCGGCCCCAAGCGCTTGGATAGGTTTCCCCATGCAGCGTTGCTTGGATGAGGAATCCTCGAGAGTGTGCTTCGCCTCGGGTTTCGAGCAGCTCGTAAACCGGCGGCTCGCCAAAAGTTTGCTGCCCGTACTGCTGGAGATCCTGCTTGGGAATCGGGGCGTTCTTCTTTTTTGAATCTACCTGGAAACGAGTTCCCATGGAGTCTCGCACRAAATTGCGGGCGGCGGCCAGACCTTGGTCGAGGTAGACCGCGCCGACGATGGCYTCGTAGAGATTGGCGAGCACTGASCGCGAGAGAGTCGARCGMCGCAAGCCGCCGCCGACTTTAGCGACCATCGGTAGATCCAATTCCCGGGCGACTTCGGCCAGTGTGGAGCGCGACACCAAATTCGCCTTCATCTGGGTCAGCTCGCCTTCGGCTTGCGCCTTGTGCCTGTTGTAGAGATCGTGGGCCACGATCAGGTCGAGCACCGTGTCCCCTAGATACTCCAAGCGCTCGTTGTTTTCTCCGCGCGTGGAGGAGGCATGCGTCAGCGCCAGATCCAGCAGGGCTGGGTCCGTGAATTCGGGAAGGCACTGCCGTAGGCGTGCAGGGAATTGAGCGGGCTGAGTCAAAGGAACGAGGCTGTAGGATAGCGTGTTTTGCACGCCCGGAGAGCAGGGTCCTGGCAAATCGTGCCTGTGCGAACCCGAGGGACTTTCCACGAAAGGAATGGGGGGGTGGCGAGTACTCTGGGGCTATGACCAGAGAATATGTGATCGAGGCCCAGGGGCTGGAGCGCAGTTACGGCGAGATCCAGGCCTTGAAGGGCATGGATTTGCGGCTCGCCAAAGGGGAGTTTCTTGGGCTGTTGGGCCCAAACGGGGCGGGCAAGACCACGACTTTGCGCCTGATTGCTTGCTTGGAAAAGCGTGACGCTGGCACATTGCGAGTTTTGAGCGAGGATCCGAATACGGGCAGTTCCTTGATCCTAGGGCGCCTAGGAGTCGTTCCCCAGGAGCTCGCGATCTACGAGGCGATGACAGCCTTGGAGAACCTGAACTTTTTTGCCGGCATGCATGGTTTGACGGGAGCGCACAAAAAGAAGCAGGTCCGCTGGGCCTTGGAGGTTTCAGGTCTCACGGAGCGGGCCGGAGACTTGGTCGCTGGATTTTCAGGCGGCATGAAGCGTCGATTGAATCTGGTGGTGGGACTCCTGCACGCACCCGATCTTGTTYTGCTRGACGARCCCACCGTSGGGGTCGATCCCCAGTCGCGCAACCACCTCTTCGACATGATCGAARGTTTGCGGKGTCAAGTGAGCTTGATCTACACGACCCACCAAATGGGTGAAATCGAACGGCTTTGCGATCGCATCGTGATCATSGATGAGGGCAAGGTTGTGGCGGAGGGCACCATGGATGAGCTTCAAGACCTGCCAGGGGTAAGGGACCAGCGGGTTTCGCAGCTTGAGCTGAAGGATTCTTCGCGAGCGGCTGAGGCAGAGCGCATCCTGAAAGAGCAGGGCATTGAATGTCAGCTAGAAGGGCGGGGCGCTGATTTGGAATCCATTTTCTTGGCAACGACGGGGAAGGCTCTCCGCGACGGCAACCAACAGGAGGCATAAGACATGCTGCAAACTTCGATACAACTGGCGATTAAAGACCTGCGCATCTTTGTGCGGGATCGTATGGGCATGATGTTGACCTTGGTTTTGCCTATCGTGCTGGCCACGGTGTTTGGCGTCGCGATGGGGGGCATGTCGGGCGGTGGCTCCGGGGGCGGGATCAAGGCCCTTGGACTGCTCGTTCAAGACCTGGATCAAACCGAAGCCAGCGCGAAGCTCGTGGAAGGTTTGAAGGGCACGGCTGGGCTCAAAGTTTCCATAAGCGAAGACGCGCGCAARGCGGTTCGCAATGGAGATGTGGCGGCTGCCTTCGTGATAGATAAGGGTTACGGGGCATCGCTTGAGGCTGGCGAAGTGCCGATGACTCACCTGCTCCGGGATCCTTCAAAGGCCCTGTCGCAGCAAGT
>JAESRM010000323.1 GCA_016764635.1 Planctomycetota bacterium | reverse complement strand
TCCGCTCCAAAATCGAAATCATCGCCAAGGAAATCTACCAAGCCGCCGAAGTCAAATACGACGGCCTGGCCGAAACCCAAATCCAAACCTTCGAAGACTCCGGCTGGGGAAACCTACCCATCTGCATGGCGAAAACCCACCTCTCCATCAGCCAAGACCCCAACCTAAAAGGCGCCCCCACCGGCCACACAGTCCGAGTCCGCGAAGTCCGCGCCTCCGTCGGCGCCGGCTTCATCTACCCCCCGACTCGGCGCCATGCGCACCATGCCCGGCCTAGGCATGACCCCCGCCTACATGAACATAGACGTCGACGAAAACGGCAAAGTCGTCGGCATGTTCTAGGGCCCGAGACCGGACAACTTCCATCTTTATTGATTCGGGGCCAGCCGCGTTGCTTTCGCAACACCGCTGGCCCAGAAGGAATAACGATGGAAGTTGTCCGGTCTCAGTACCCGCGTCAGTACCCGCGCAGTACCTGACACGGCCAGGATCACGACCGGGCGACGGGATTGGGTTCCGGTTCAGTTGTCCGGAGTTTCCGGACAACTGGGTTCAGCGGTCAGCTGGGACTCATGGACTCTGGCTCCATGGGTTACGAGGCTGAGCATGTCCATGGTGGGCGCTGGATTAGGGCAGTTGGTCCCAAGCTTGTCCAAGGCGGGTGAGTAGGGCTTGGTGGTGGGCTAGGTCGAAGTGGCTGGGGGAGTAGCCGCCTCCTAGCCAGTTGATGGTGTCTTGGTATTCGTCGGTTAGGGGGTGTTTTAGGGTTTTTAGGATGTTTTCTAGGCCGGGGAGGCCGCCGCAGTCTTCGGGGGGGCAGGCGCGGGATCCGGATAGGAGTTTTAGGGTGGTTGATGTGGGCGTGGTTGCGAGCAGTTGGATTTTGTGGAGCCAGGAGTCGCCGAGGTCGTACTCGTATTGSAGTTCATCGCCGGGGGTTTTTAGGACTTGCCATAGGGGGCATTCGCGGGAGTCCTTTTGGTTGGGGGCGGGCTCTTTTTGTATTTCTCCGTAGCGATTTTCCTTGTGGGAGAATATGTAGAGGTGGTTGTCGGACCAGCCCATGGCTAGTTGGATGGCTATGTGCAGGTCGTGCAGGGATCGGTTGCTGGGGACTTGCAGGGTGCGTTGGATCTTGGGTTCGTGGCCCATGAGAAACACGGAGATTTGTAGGCCTTGCACGGGGCCGGAAGGGTCCTGGTCCAGGGGGATGCTGGATGGGGTTTCGGATTGTTGTTGGTGGATGATGCACTCGGTGGCGAGGGCGGTGAGGTCCATGTGGGCGGGTAGTTCGCTCACTTTGCACAGGCGCTTGCAGAGGGCAGTGAGGGTTTTTGAGGGGGATGAGGTGTAGGCGTAGGCGACTAGTAGGCCTCGGGCGAGCTCGGCTAGGGCGGGGATGGGGGCACGCAGGTGGAAGGCCTTGGGCTTGGAGGGGTCCTGGCGTAGTCGGAGCAGGGTGGCGAAGGCTAGCGCGTTTAGGTAGGCGCTTTTTTCTAGGCAGTTTTTCTCTGCGAGGTTTAGGGAGATTTGATTCTCCCAGGTCTCGGGGCCGGGTTCGGTCCAGGTGCGGGTGTGGTTGGCGTCGAAGGGGGTGTTGCGCCACCTGCCCAGGATGCCGGCGTCTCCGCAATTGGGGCAGTGCCAGACCATGGCGGTTTCGTCGCGGTGGCCTTGTTCGCAGACGGGGACTTGGGCGGTTAGGGAACCGGAGCAAGGGCGGGAACCTGGACGCCTGCGGCAGGGCATTAGGTTTTGGATGGGGTCTGGGGTGCCGGCGGCGGAGGCTTGGCTGTAGCGCAGGGCGAGGCGGCCTTCGTAGAAAACCTTGCGTCGGTCCGCGGCGGATGCATAGGAAACCAGGCCACCTTGGGAGGTCAGGGCCCGGGTGAGGATGAGTTGCTTGGTGGGGCGTTCGCGGGTTGGCTTTTTGTTGGGCGGCTCCAAGCTCACGCTGAATCTTGGTTGGGGATTCCCCACTAGGAGTTCGAAATCGGGGACAGGGGTGCAGCGGCCGGCGAATTCGGTGGCGTGGATGAGAGGGGCGGCCAGCCTGAGGAACTCCTGGGTGGACAATGTGGCCAGGTGCCGAATGAGTGGCGCGATCAGGCTCGATTCCAGCAGGAATGCTTGGCCGATCAAGCGATGCGAACCGCCAAAAGTCACATACCGAAGGGCAAAGGTCATACCTGGCAGCAGGCTTTCGGCTTGGCCAAACCCATCCAGTTGAACCACGGATTCATCGTCGGGAACCGTTGGGAAGACGATGCGAAAGGCGGGGGCTCCGGAGGCCAGTTGCATGGGCAACTTTTGCACGATCCGGAATTGGGCGAGGTCCAGGGCCTCGAGCATAGAGACCACTTTTCTGTCCAAGTAGGCACCTCGTTTTTGACGGAGGTCTCCGGCTATGGACATGCCGGATGTAAAGCGGGTGTCGAGCAAGTAGTGCAGGTGCAGCGCTTCGAGGTTGGGCATGCGCTCCTGTTCCGATTGCAGGGTTTCGGAGTACAGCCAACCTCGCATGGGGTCCCAGTAGGCGTCTGTAACGACCTGTTCCAGTTCGTCGGAGCGCCCCTCTGCCGGGTGCCGTTCGATGAGGTTCAGGGCTTGGATCAGCGTGGCCTGGACTTTGCCGTCTTGCGTGGCAGGGGAGGTTTGGGCAGCCTTGGATTGTTCGAAGTTTCCGCTGGTTGTTTTCTTGAGGCAGCAGCGTTTGTATTTGCGGCCGCTGCCACAGGGGCAGGGATCGTTGCGGTTTGTTTTGTCCATGGTGTGTTCTTGTCTTGCTGCTTTAGATTGCAGTGTCGGGCTTGTAGCGCCGCCCGCGAACGGATGGGGGGATGAGGTCCTTGATGGACGGTGTCACTCTTGGTGGAAGAGGGCGATGTACGATGAGTATCGGAAGGCGCGGTTGCGGGCTCCTCCGGTGATTTCCTGGAGGATGCCACTGTCTACGAAACGTTGGACGAGGGAGTTGGCTGCGGGATAAGAGGTGCCTGTGATGGACTGTATGACCTTTACGTTGACGATGGGGTGTTCGTATAGGTAGTCGAGAATGCGGTGCCCGTGGCCGGCCGTGCGGCCGAAGTGGTTGGTGACTGTGGTGCGGTGGTCTTCGCGCAGGCGTAGGATTGCGGCAGCGGTTTGGGCGGCTTGTTGGCTGACCTCCTCGATACCTCGCAAGAAGAACTCTAACCAGGGTTCGCAGGCGCCTTGATCTCGCACGGCTTGCAGGTGGTCATAGTATTCGGCGCGGTGCTGTTTCAGGTAGTGGGATAGGTAGAGCACCGGTTTGGCCAGGATGTTTCGCTCACACAGGAGGAAGGTGATGAGCAGGCGACCCACCCGGCCGTTGCCGTCTAGGAAAGGGTGGATGGATTCGAATTGGGCGTGGGCGAGGCCGATCTGAATGAGGATGGGTAGGTCGCTGCTGCTGTGCAGGAAGGACTCCAAATTCCCCAGGTGGGTCGCAACTTCTTGGTGGGGAGGTGGGACGAAGGTGGCCTCATTCAAAGAACATCCAGAAGGGCCGATCCAGTTTTGGCTGGTGCGTATCTCGCCGGGCCGCAGGTGCGAACCGCGAACTCCCTGGAGCAGCTGCTCGTGGATCTCACGGATGAGGCGAACGGAAACAGGGAGGTCTGCCAGCCGCGCGATTCCATGGTTCATGGCGCGTACATAGCCGATGACCTCGTTGACGTCGGACGGAGCCTCATCCCTGAGGACTTGGGCTTCGGCAGCCAAGACGTCTTGCAGTGAACTCTGTGTGCCTTCGATTTGGCTGGATAGCACGGCTTCCTTGCGTACGTACATGAGCACGAAGAGGTCCGGGTTGGGCAGGGTCTGGATCGCCCCGTCCAGGCGGCCCAGGGCTCGGTCAGCGCGGGAGAGGCTGAGCTGGAGCTGAGCGTCCATCTGAATGGGAGGGTCCGGGGGCAGGGGGCTGGGAATGAAGGCCCGATAACCGGTGGGTTGGGGGAGGTATTGACCTGTTCTGCCTGGGCCTATGTTGGGGTGGCTCATGGGGTGGTGCCTTGCATATGGAGAATGTAAGGCCTGCATGGTAATGGCTACCTTTATTATGGGCGGGCTATTCCTCCATATTCAATGATGCCTTTAATATGGAGGTTGGGCCGAAGCGAGAGAAGCCCCCTGGGTAGCGCCCAAAGCAGCCTGGCAGGCTTGGCCACCCAATCCCCCTGTAGGGGCAGATGGGGCGTCCGATTCGGGCATTTCAATTCCTGCGGTCGCCATTTGATCGTAGTAACCCTTGCTGGCCTGTAGATAGCATGCCCGTATGTCGCCATGGTGGGCGTGCAGACGGGTACCGCGACCGAACAACTCTCATCGTTATTCCGGTAGCTCATCGGCCTGCTAGCTCGTTCGGGCGCGCGAGCGATAAACGATGGAAGTTCTCCGGTCTCGGTACTGCATGTGTGCAATCTCGCCACGAGATGGTGAATTTGCAGGGTTACGGTGCCGTTGAGCCACGATTGAGCTGCCTATGGGTGGCAGGGAGTCTGACGCCGTATCCGTGAGTTAGCGTGGTCGTCGCCAATGGGGTGACGTAGTTGGCGCTGGGCGCCCATAGCCATGAGCGGAAGGTGTTCGTACCCTGGATTTGGAATATTGACAATTTTGGCCGGAAAATTGGCAGTTTGGGCTGTGTTTTTGGCGATACGGTCGTATTCAGTGCCGAGGACATAAGCCATGACGACACGAAAGCAGACGAACCAAGAAGCCAGCCCTGCTATGGAGGGGCGCAATTCAATCCACTCTTGCGACTCCATGATGGATTTGCAGGACCGGATGGGAGGGATGACCTTCAACAATGAGCGCTGGTCAAACCTGCGCCAGACCAGCGTGGGCGATTTCGCGGCCGATTGGGTGGGTGATGCCAATGAGTGGCGGGTGCAGATCATTGATGATCCGAAGCTCTGCAGGAATGGGGGGCCCATGGTGCTCATGAGGCAGAGTCTTTTTCACCGGATCCATAGGGGCCTCACCGACATGCTTGAGGGCCGCATGGCTTTGTCGGCGAAGGTGGAGGACATCAGTGAGATGACCACGCTCTTCTACACCCTCAAAGAGGAGGGGGCCAAGGTGGCGGGACTGCTCAAGGTTTCCGAGATGACATTCTCCAAGTTTCGAAGCTTGTCTATGAGCTTTTCTTCTCCATCTAAAATGCAAGAGGCTGAGCGGTATCGGCCCACTTCCGATGAGATGGCAGAATTGCTAGTCGCTGAAGAGGGGGCGGACGATGGAGGAGCAGACGCCTGATGAGAGGCGGACAGCATTTGAGGCGAGTTTTGCTGCGACCCTGAAACAGTTTCGTGGGAGTGGCCATGGCACCGAGGTCTTTGGTGACATTGGGTTGCTGCTCAATGGCCGATCCAGCCGGTGGTACTGAGACCGGACAACTTCCATCGTTATTCCTTCTGGGCCAGCGGTGTTGCTTTCGCA
>JAESRM010000207.1 GCA_016764635.1 Planctomycetota bacterium | reverse complement strand
TCGATCGGTTGCATTGTGGCGGCTCAACGAGGCAGGCGAGTTCATTGCCGACGGAGTACTATTTGGGCACCGGCGCCGGAGGATACAAAGTGTTTCAATCACTGCGGATGGACGTAGGGCGGCCTCTTTGGCAGCGCTAGATTCAATCCGACTCTGGGATGTCACAAACAAGCGCGTCGAAGCCACCTTTGGACTTGATGGAGGCGGAGCTTGCGCTCTTAGTTCCGATGGCAGTTTACTCGCAGCCAGAGACGACTCCAGCCTGCGGGTTTGGGAGATCGATTCAGCGAGCCAAGTACTTCGAGGCCATAACACTTACGTCTATGACATCGCCTTTTCACCCGATGGCCGCACACTCGCATCGCGGGGATCCGGCACCATGGAAACCAGGCTTTGGGACACGCGGGACGGACGCTACTTGGGCAGCGTTCACCAAGAATCTAACTGGGAAATTAGTTACTACCTTGAGCCGCCCATTGGATTCACTTTAGACAGCAGGGCACTGATCACAGTCCAATATGACAACCATTTTGCAAAGGCGGATCTGGCCACGGACTTCTATTTTCATGGTCAGTCCAATGAAGTGGCTCACTACACTCAGGTCACTGCGCACGAGTGGTCCAAAGCGGTGGGTGGAATGCACTCGGCCAGTAATTTGGTAATCAGCCCGGACGGAAAGAGCTTCGTTCGATTGAACTTCGAGGAGATTTTGGACGTTGAAACCGAGGCTCCGCTGGCATCGTTGTCGAGCGCAGGGAAGAGGGGCCAGCATCAGCACATGGACGCTACCTTCTCGCCCGACAGTAGGCGCATAGCGATTGCGAAAGGAGTGATTGGCGGTTCTCTCTCCGGCGTTTGGATCCATGATGTTTCCAGCGGCGAGGTTGTCACGACTCTCACGGAGCCCAAAAACGATGTCTTTTCCGTGGCTTGGAGTCCCGATGGAACGCGCCTGGCGATAGGTTCAGGCGACCACACCATCCGAGTTTGTGATACGGAAACATTCGAGACCCTACTCGTCCTACGCGGTCACGAGTCCTACGTGCATGACCTGGCTTGGAGTCCTGACGGGACCCAGCTCGCTTCCGCCTCGGGGGATGGCACCGTGCGGATTTGGGATTCGTTGCCGCGGGCAAAACGCGTGGCCCAGGCGCGAGCCGCCTCCGACCTGCGTGCGGAATTGCGGCCACGCGTCGAAGCGCTCATTCACGAACTCAACGATCTCGCAGCAGTCGCTGCCAGGCTGCGAGCCGACCGTGAATTGTCTGCCGAGCAAAGGCACGAGGCCCTGCGCGTCTTGCGTGAAATGGCGATTGAGAAGCACGGCACGTCCTCCCTGGATGAAACCGGTGATGGGAAGCATGACGAATCAGCCGTTCTGCCTACGGGTGCCAGTAAGCAGAGATGAGAGTCCACCCCGGTGTGCTTGGCCAACAACAACGAGGCGGCCGCCCGTGGCCCTAGTCGCCCAGGTTGCCCCGGCCTCGCCGGTCGCGCCCGTTTGACCCTGGGCATCTTGCGCGCCCACGATCAAGCTCAGCTCCACAAGATGTTTGGCGCGCTGGCCGGGTACGATTTGCAGTGGGTACTCAGTCGAGCACGTGATCCCCTGCGGCCGGTGTCGAGGGCCGTTGGGCTACTAGATAAGTCCGGTCGATTGCGGCGCGCCCAAAGTCTGCAGGTCCAGTACCACGATCGGCGCATTCTGATTGTGATGATCGAAACTGAAACCGTTCTTGGCTAGGGGGTTCATGACGTCCAAGACCTCGCTTCGGCCGGCGATGGCGCCTACGGGGAAGCCTCCGCCGATCATCTTGCCTAGGGCGGTGAGGTCGGGCGTGCCGTGACTCTAGCCCATACCCACGTGGGCTGATGCTAGGCCTCCAGCTATGCCCAGTTGGCACAATTGCAGGTTGTGTGCTACATTGTCGCACACCTAGATGCCGAGGAAGCACCCATGGCCAAACGAGAAAACATCAGCGTGTCTTTCACGCCCCAGCAAGCCGAATTCGTTGCCGAGTGCGTAGCGTCCGGGCGCTATCAGTCCATGAGCGAAGTCGTCCGCGACGGTCTGCGGCTGCTGGAGCACCACCAGGAGGAGCGCAAGGCTCAAATCGAGCGGGCCCGAGCTCTGGTTCAGGAGGGAGCGGACCAGCTCGACCGTGGCGAGGTTGTCGATAGCCAGACCTTCTTCAATGAGTGGGATGCTGAATTGGATGCACTAGAGGCACGCCAGCGGCGGAAGGCCGAATGAGCCAAATCGAATTCTCGATGGCTGCCCGACTGGATCGAAGAAAAATCACAATCAACGCCGCCGAGTTTTCCGGAGTCGACTTTGCCCGCCGTCTGCAGGGCTCGCTCAAGTCCACTCTAAGCATGCTGGCCGATTACCCGCTCGCAGGACACACCTGGAAGGAGCTCGACCCGCCGGACCATTCCTTCCGCTACTACTCTGTCATGGGCCGCTTTATCATTGTCTATCAACCTGTCGACAAAGGCATCCGCGTTGCCCGCATTCTAAATGGTCTGCAGCCGCTAGCCTCTGAGTTAGACAATGAATCTGGTGGCAGGGACTGAGCACACTCCGAACGGTAGCCCAGGCAGTAAGAGGAGCATCGAAGAAGTTCGCACGCTTACTCCGCAACCTATCGTAAACCCGATTCGGTTGCTTACTCAATCTCCGCGAAGCCGGTCTTGAGGGCGGCGACCAACGCATCGATGTCCGTGTCGTGCATGGTGGTGGCCATGACTGCGGCGCAGGTGTTGATCATCAAGGAGTCTTCGTCGAAGATGTTGTCTAGTAGGACTACTAGGCGGGCGTTTTCTTGCGCGGTGGTGTAGGCTTCGCGGTAGTTGATTGGGGGATGTTCTTTGAGGTGGACTCGGAACATTGAGCCGCCGCCGGTGACGCAAGCCTTGATGCCGGTTTCGGCTATGGCTTCGTTGATGCCTTCGATGGCGCGTGCGGCTAGGGCGTTGACTTGGTCGACGGCTTCTTCGTCGAAGTCGAGCATGGAGACCAAGCCCGCCGTCATCGTGATTGGGTTGGCGGAGAAAGTGCCCGAGTGGGGGAAGAGCACCTTCTTGGCGAGCGGGTTCATGACGTCCATGACGTCCGCGCGGCCGGCGATGGCGCCTACGGGGAAGCCTCCGCCGATCATCTTGCCTAGGGCGGTTAGGTCGGGTTGGATGTTGTACCAGCCTTGGGCGCCGCTGTAGGTGGAGCGGAAGGTGATGACTTCGTCTAGGACTAGTAGGGACTCGTCTTTGGTGGTCCACTCGCGGAGGAATTCGACGAAGTCGGCTTCGGCGGGACGGAGGCCTACGCGGTGGGGCATTAGGTCCAGCAGGACGCAGGCAATTTGGCCTTTGTGTTGGTCCAGGATGGCGCGGGCGCGGGGGATGTCGTTGAAGGGGATGATTACGACGTCGTCTAGGGCCTTGGTGGGGGTGCCGTGGGCCACGGGGACGCTGTTGGGTTTGTCGACGGCGCCCCAGGCGTCCGGTTTGGCGGTTTGGCTGACTTCGGCGTAGTCGTAGAGGCCGTGGTAGGCGCCTTCGACCTTGGCGATCTTGGGGCGGCTGGTGAAGGCGCGGGAGGCTTTGATGGCGCCCATGACGGCTTCGGTGCCGGAGTTTACGAAGCGGATCTTTTCGAAGGCCTTGTTGCGGCTGATGATGTGCTCGGCGAAGAGGACTTCGACTTCGGTGGCTACGGTGAAGGCGGTGCGTAGAGCTGGGCCGTGACCGCGTCGATCATGGGCGGGTAGGCGTGGCCTTTGAGGGCGCGCTCGTAGAGAGCTGCACTACGCGATTACTGCTCGGTGTTCGTCATCAGGCTCGTACTCTATTCTTTGGGGATGGGAAGGAGGGTTCCTTCGGTTCGCTCTTGTACGTAATCAAAGGTGATGCCGGGACTGAGTTCCACGAGTCGGATTATCCCAAAACTCAGGCACAACTCGGTGATGGTCTTATCACCTCGCTGGGCAGCTGCTACAAACTTCAATCTCTCATTCACGGTGTTTGTTTGATTCAAAGGCATGCACGCCAGATCCCACCCCAGCGCGATCAGCGCGGAAAGATGTGTTTCCCTTGCGCCCGGACCGGACCCATGGACGAAGTTTGATCCTTCCCGCTCCCACCCGCGCGCGCGTAGGCATGCGCGGAATTTAAGAATAAATATTGCTTTGCCTGGTTCCGCCTGCGGAGCGCCGCGCTGTGCCTTAGCCAGCTTGGGGCAGGCGATGCGCGGCTCCCCCAATGGGGAAGGGGGAACTTCCCCAAACCGCATCCCGACCTTGACAGTTCCCGGTGCTTCGTGTCGAATCAGCCTGTCGCCACGTTCCGTGTCAATTTATCGGAAGCACTTTCTTGTGGGTGTTGTATTGAGCGATGTACCCGTGAACGACGAACAAGAAGAACTACTGAACTACCCGTCCATGGACGACGTGCTCTGCGAAGAGGACTTCGTGAGGGTGATAGCTCGGAACTTGGCGGGCGGCAATTCCCACGACGCTGATGACCTAACCCAGGAGCTATGGCTGGCCGTTTTGGAAGCTCCGCCCAAAAATAGGGGAGCTATGCATGGCTGGATCGTTCGGGTCATGAATAACCGAATGGCGAGCCAGCATCGACGCAAGGGCGTCCGTCGTTTGGACGAGTCCGTAGACCTAGATTTGATCGCAGACCGCGGCATGAGGCAGGAAAGAATGCTTGCGGAAGAAGTGCATTGCCGGGTTGAGGCTTCAGTGAACCAGCTTCCCGATCTGTATAAGGAAGTGTTGAGTTTGCGATTTTTCGAAGGCCATGGCCCACCGGCTATCGCCGAAATAATGGGCACGACACTCGAGACGACCCGTACGCGGTTGCGCCGAGGACGCAAGCTCCTCTACGCTGAATTGGAGCGCAAGCATATGGCTCCGAACAGTGGTTGGCCATCGCTAGGCGGCTTGTTTGCCTTCTTTGAGCGCCCCAGTAGGGAGCCCGTGCGTTGGACCGGCCTTGCCGCGTGCTTGGCCGTGATGGTGGTGTTTCCCTTAATCCTGCTCGGGATCAAGTCTAGCGAGGAATCTGCTCCACCCGACGAACTTTACAATTTGGCGAAAGCGAAGAACGGGCCTGTAGTCATGGAGGACTATACGCTAGGACTTCGAACCTCAGGCCCGGTTCTACCTATGGGGGCTTCCTTAGAGTTGGCGCTGCGCAGTGCTGTCAGCGGTGCACCTTTCGTGAGCGCGGGAGCCTCACTAGTTACTTCAAGCGGGAGCGAGCTGCGCCCGTTGGAGTTGGACAGTTCAGGGTGCTGTACGATCGAGAATCTGGAGCCGGGAACATTGACCGTACGGATCGGCCAATGGGTATCCCCAAGGTTCTCCGTTGCGAAAGGGCATAACAGCAAAACAATTAGCCTTCCTCTGCTGCGACCACTGCAAGTGCGGGTGGAAAACGAACAGGGGGTACCACTGGACTCG
>JAESRM010000206.1 GCA_016764635.1 Planctomycetota bacterium | reverse complement strand
GATGCAAGTTATCCGGGCTCGGTACCCGTTGCTATCATGGGCCAGCGCCCCCGACCTTCAATGTGAGGTGGGTGACGAGACTCCATTCCCCCATCGCTCTACAACTTCATGCTAGTCATCCCTTCCAAGATCTTTCTGCTCCTGGCGATCTCACTGATTGCGCTAGCTGTCTTCCCCGACCGGATTCGTAACAAGGCAGCCTATCGCCGCTCTGTAATCGCTTGCGTGGCTGTGTTTGCGATCCACGCGGTTGGCATTGGGCTGTTAGCCATTATCGGAATGCCCTTTCTGGATCTGGTGGATATTCGGAAGCCTGAGGATTTGGCACAGCTTGCTTGGATTGGGCTCTTGGTGGCCCTTTCCTGGGGAGCGGTTGCAATGGCGTACTGGTCGGCATTCCGGGCGACTTTGGATTTGGAACCCTTGAGGAGTGCAAAGAAGCGTTCGGCCAGTAAGCGTTCGTATCAGCGCCACAGCACGGTGGTGTATCGCGCGGAAGACGGGGAAGTGACGGAGAGCGCTAGTTAGCGATAGGTGCGTGCAAGGGGACGCATTCACAGCGAGTGATCGCATGCGAACAATGCCCCTGAAAACTCCCCCCCCCTAGGCCATAYACAACTTCAGCCTGTGCGGACCTGAAGGGTCCGCGCAGGCTGAAGTTTTCTAAATCGGTTTCCTAGCGCACTTGGAAAGTGCTGACAATTTGTGTCAGGCCCGTGACCTGGTCACGCAATCCATTGGCAACCTGAGCGGATTGCTCACTGGTGGCGGAGTTTGCTTGAGTCACATTTCCAATCTGCAAAAGACCATCATTGAAAACTCGAATACCCTCGGACTGCTCAGTGGCGGCCGCAGCAATGGAGGTGATGAGGTCATTGACATCGGCGGACCCTCCAACAATTTCCTCCAAGACATCGGAGATCTCCTTGGTAATTTCGACTCCTTTTTCGGTCTCCTTCCCGGCTTGGGCAATCAGGTCTGCGATAGTCTTCGCCGCAGCGGCACTACGATTTGCCAATGAGCCCACTTCCGCGGCGACCACCGCAAAACCGGTTCCTGCATCACCTGCCCTTGCGGCTTCCACCGCGGCGTTCAAGGCCAACAGGTTGGTCTGGAAGGCGATCTCTTCGATCGTGCTGACGATGCTTGCGGTCTCCTTGGAGGACTTTTCAATGTTTTGAATAGCTCCCTTCATGCGCTCCATGGTCAGGTTCCCTTTCTCAGCGGTCCGGCTGGCTTCATTGGAGATCCCTTTGGCTTCATTGGCATGGTCTGCAGTGACCCGGATCATGGAGCTCATTTCTTCCAGGGAAGCTGAAAGCTCCTCCATGGAGGCGGCCTGACTTGCGGATCCTTGAGCTAAGACCTCGCTGTCCTCCGCGACTCGAGATCCTGTCATGCTCAAAGCCTCTGAAGAAGTATTGAGTTGGGAGATGACCCGCAGAAGGTTGTCGATCATGTCATCCACACCCTTGCCAAGCTGCCCGATCTCGTCGCCATCCATAGCGCCCACTTTGCCGGTGAGGTTGCCCACCGCTGCTAGCTCTACAACAGTAAGTACTCGTTTCACACCAGCGGTCACTTTGCGCGACACGTACAGGCTGATCAGAATGGCGATGGTGATGGTCAACAACGTTCCAATTACGATCACCCAAATGGCCTGGCTGGCGGTCGATTCAGCCTCCTCTTTACGACCCTCCATCAAGCGCGACTCGCGTCCCGCAAACTCCGCGATTTGGCTGCGGAACTTGTCGAAGTACACTTTGCCCCTGGCTTCGGAGACCAAGTCTGCCATGTCGTCCATCGTCTTGGCAGTTCCAATCTTGCGGCGCAAGGCGATCGTCGGCTCGGTGACCATCGACTGCCAATCTGCGATTGTGGTGCCCAATTGATCCAACGTTGCCACTTGGGTCGGGTTGTCCGACACCTCATCTTTGAGGGCTGACAACTGCTCCATGAACTGCTGCTTTCCATTGCGATAGGGAGCTAAGAAGTTTTCCTCGCCGGCCAAAAGGTAGCCTCGCATTCCGGTTTCCATATCGACCGCTGAGGCCAAGATGGAGTTCATGCTCGCGATCACCTCATGGGTGTGCTGGACCCAATTGGCCGAGTCCCCAATGCCCTGGATGCTCTCTGCCAGAAGCGTCGTGGCTTCCTTGCTTTGTAAGGCGCGCTGATCCAGTAATTTGGCCTCACGCGCTACGAAGATGGCAATCTGACCACGGAACTTGTCGAAATATGTTTTGCCTTTGGCCTGCCCCACGAGCTCGACGACTTCGTCCATAGTCCGTTGCTCACCCACTTCCCTTCGGATTTGAATTGCCGGCTCCACGACTTCGTCGACCCACCCCTGGATGTTCGACGCGATTTCACCGAGCAACTTGACCTGGATGGCATTGTCACTCACCTCCCCCTGGAGGGCCGTCAATTCGCTGAAGAAGGTCGCTTTTCCAGCGGTGTAAGGCTCGAGGAATTCGTCACTGCCCGCCAGGAGAAATCCACGCATGCCTGTTTCCATGTCCACCGCAGCGGAAAGGATGCCATTGGCTTGCGCGATCACGGCATGGGTATGGTCTACCCAGCCCTGGTTCTCGACCAATGTACTGAGACTTGACCCTGATGTTCCCAGAGCCTTGTCAGCGACTTCCTGACGTTGCTCCATAAGCGACTCTTCGCGCTCGACAAACGTCGCCACACCACCCCGGAATGCGTCGAAGTACTCTTTGCCTTTGGCTTTACCGACTTCCGCAGCCATGTCGTTCATGGTAAGCGCATCCCCGATTTCCCCGCGTAATTCGATCGCAGGGGTGGTGACGTCGACCACCCATTCATCAATGGTGGTTTCTAGTTCGCCAAGCAACTGAACTTGGGCCGGGTTGTCGCTTACCGTCTCCTTGAGCCCAGCCACAGTCTCCTTGAACTTCTGCTGACCCGCATTGTAGGGGCTCAGGAATTCCTGCTTACCCGCCAAGAGGTAGCCTCGCATGCCGGTCTCCATATCGACCGCCGCCGCTTCGATGTCGCCCGCTTCCGCGATCACATTGTGGGTGTGGTCAACCATGCGGTTGGAGTCCAGCAACGCTTCGATGGAAGTCCATGTCACGAAACCAAGGATTGCCACCAGGATCAGCGGGCCGGCCGATCCGAGGGGAAGCTTTATTGAGAGGGGCAAGTCTTTGTATTTCATGATTCTCTTCTGGGGTCGAGGAGGCTCATTGGCTCGCTACGAAAGCGCAAGTGAATGAGATTCAGTTGCAGTCCTTTTCGAACCCGATCTCACGTTCACTGGAGCTTTAGAATCGCAAGTCCGACAGGGGGGACGCATTCCCCAGAAGCGGTTCACCCTGACAAACATCGAAATTCTGATTGCCCAATACTCACCTGCATGACGACTCCATGGGAAGCCTGCCCCTTGCCGCTGGATGCCAATCATTGGCCTCTAGGCCCTTCAAGCCCTTCAATAGAGCTCATTCATGACCACTGTCGTACATCGCATCCTGTGTGTAGCCCTGCTCTCCACTCTCTTCCTGCCCCAGTCCGCATTTGGACAATCCTTCGATCCCAACGAATACCTACCTGAGGGTATCTCTTTTGCAGGATCCTATGAAGTCGGTTTCTCCCCGGAACCCTTCTCCGGGGAATCCGCATCCGGATCCAGTTCCAAGCAACGCTTGACCCTCAATCTTGGATTCGATCTGGACCATCTTGTCGGATGGGAACAGAGCACCCTGTTCTTCCAATACCAACATCACAACGGGGTCCATGGGGGCTCGCAGATTCACGACTTCCAACAATACGATGGCTTGGACGATCCGGAGTACAGCCGTATCCACATGCTTTGGCTGGAGAAGAAGATGCTCGATGACAAACTGCGCATCAAGGTTGGCAAGGTAGAGCCCAAGAGTGAATTCTTCGCCCCCGAGAACGCGCGCAATCACCTGGGTTTCTCGACCGAGCGCAGTCCCACCATCCTGGCCCAAGGCCCCCCTTCCATGAGCCTCAACCTGTTCTATTCGTTCAGTGAGGAGTTCACCTTGGCTTATGGTTTGTACGACGCCGCATGGAACGAAGGCCGCGACCAAAACACCCTACGCCTGCGCAATCCCTTCAACGACCCGGCGGACCTCGCAATGTTCCTGGAAGGTCGCTACACCTGGGGCCATTCAGACGGAGCTTTGGCCGGGGGGGTCAAACTGGGCGCATGGCAGCTCAAAGGCGATCGAACGCGCTTCGCTGGAGGCACCGATGACAGCACAAGCGGCGTGTACCTCACCTACGACCAGGCGCTCACCACCACCGGCATCGGCGTCTACGCCCAGTTGGGTACCGCCGATGACGATGTCAGCAGCGTGGATCAGCACATTGGCGCAGGGCTGCAATGGGTCGGACCTTTTACGAGTCGCCAAAATGACGTCTTTGGCGTGGGACTCTCACGGGTGGAATTCAGTTCCGTCACGGGTTCCCCCTTCACGGCCAGCAACGAAACCGCCGTCGAACTCTTCTACAAGTCGCCCGTGGCCAAATGGCTCACGCTAMAAGCCGACCTCCAGCAAATCGACAACCCTGGCGGGTTGGGTTCGGATGATGCCCTGGTGGCCACCATCCGCGCGACCTTCCACTTTTAGGGTTTGCCCGGAAGTCGCTGATGCATCCCTAGCACTCCCAATTCATCGGTCCTTTGCACCGTGCCCCGTCACCACAGGTGGCGGGGCACGGTGCAAGGGACCGATGAATTGGCTCGCTCAATTGTCGTTGGTAGCCGGAATGATCGTAAGGTTGATGGATGTGGCGGCATTGCCTCCCTCCTGAAGCTGCACGCGCTGCGAGGCTTGGCTGCCGTCATTGGCGACCGCGGTGATTTCGTAAGTTCCGGGCAGCAGGGGTGAGTTCCATTGCGTCCCGAAGGGCTGGCCTTCTTGCGCAACGCGGGCCCGGTCGTGGAAGCTGGTGGTTCCGCTTGCCAGGCGGCCTAGGGAGTCGCGGATGGTGAGTTGTGCCTCGGCGGGGCGGCCTTGGGCGTCGGTGACAGTCACCTTGAAGGGCACTCCGGTTGCGATTTGGAGCGGGACCGTTATGGCCGTGTCGTGGGGCGATTGGCCGGCGGGCACAGGGGGAACGATCAGGGGTTGGCTTTCGCGGCTGAGGCCCCTGCGCGTGCGGGCCATGAATGTGTATGTGCCTGGTTTTAGGTTTTGGATCGACCCTTTACCCTCCATGAAAGTCGAGGTCGTCGAGACGGGGTTGACCCAGTAGCCCTTGGCGTCACGGATGAAGATGGCTGCGTCGTTCACTAACTTGCCATTGGGGTCTGTCACCTTGAACCAGACGATGGCGCCCTGGCGCAGGGTGAGTGCGATGTCTTGGATGCTGCCACCATCTGCCAACTGGAGACCGGCCTGCTGGGCGGAGGTGGCGAGAGCTTCTTGCATCCAACCTGCGCCTTGGGCTTGAACGGTGTACTCGCCCGCGCTCAGGCCATCGAAGGACCAGCGGCC
>JAESRM010000090.1 GCA_016764635.1 Planctomycetota bacterium | reverse complement strand
ACTCCCTTCGTTAACGTGGAGCTTCGTGTTCTTCGCGTCCTTCGTGTCTTCGTGTGAACTGACCCGAATCGTTCTCCTAAAAGCCTCGCTCTCCTCCAGCCCCCAACCGCAGAAGTTAACGCACTAAAAGGCCCCACGGCACACGCGTTCCCCTGAACCTTAGGCCCGATGAAGCGGGTCGTCGGATTTGAAGCGGTTTAGGATTGTTCCTAGCAGGGGCACCCCGGAATCCTGGATGATCTTGATGGCTTTTAGCGCCTGGGCTTTTTTCGTGGATCCTGCGCGTACCACGAGCACCACTGCATCCACGTACCCGAGTAGGGATAGGACCTCCGAGTGCTCGGTGATCGGCGGCGCGTCGAAGATCACGTGGCGGCCTAGTTTGCTCAGTCCTTCGAGCAAAGCCTGCGCACGGTCGTCGGCGAATTCTCCGGGCACGGCGGGGCGCGCGGAGCCTGCGGGTAGGCCGTAGAGGGAGGGGCTGCCCGGTACCTGGAACCTGGATTCGGACAATTGGGCGCGGCCCACGAGCATGTCGGAAAGGCCGGGCATGCCGGGCAGTCCTAGGTATGTGGACAATGCCGGACGCAGCAGGTTGGTCTCCACCACGGTGGTTTCCTGGCGCAGGTTGCGCGCCAAACCCATGCCGCAAGCAGCGGCTAGGACCGTGGTGCCTGAGCCGCGTTCAGCGGAAGTGAACAGGGTACGGCTGACCTTACGACCCGCATGGGCCGCAGCGACCTGGGTCCAAAGATCTTCCGCCAGGGGTTCGACGGCGTCGATGGCTTGTTGCAGCGGGCTCGCCGCGCCTGAAAAGTGAGTGGCCATGGTTTTGATTCTTGTTCTAGAACTTAGGGGTCAGCCCACCTTCACGTGGCCAGGTTTGATACGGCGTAGGGCGCGCGCTTCCGGCACCACGACCAACACGTTGGTCTCAAGGTCCTTCTCAACGGTCTCACGGTAACGCACCGTGGGATCCGTGAGCTGACGCAGTACTGCAAGGAATAGGCCCAGCATCAAGCCGGCCAAGATCGCCATGCCCAGGGGCTTGACCCGGTTGGGACCGGTCTTGCGGCGCGGGCGGGTGGCATCGCTCAACAGTTGCAAAGCGGAGTAACCCTGCTCGACGAGGGCCTGGTGGTTCTCGCTGGCCTGCAGCTGTTTGCTGACGCCCACGCGCTCATCCTGCAAGGTGGTCAACTCGGCTGCCAACTGCTGGTGCAATTGACGGCACTCCCCCATGCGGTTGATGTGCTCGTTGTTGTCGTGCACATGTTTGTTCAATTCCTGAAGGCTTGAGGCGGCGCCGACCAGATCGCTGCGAATTTCGCTACGTCGCTTGATCAGCTCGCTGTGGAAGGTGTTGGGCTTGGGCTCCATGCGGCCCGGCTCCACTTCCTCCAAACGCTCCATGCTCGCCAGCAGGTTCTGGTTTTCCATAACGCTGTCCTCAAGACCCTTGATCACGTTCTTGTCGATACCACGGGAGGCCCGTTTCTCGGCCAAGCGACGCTTGAGGGTGAACAGGAACTGCTGTTGTTCTTTGTACTCCGGAGAGATCTCCATGACCGGCGGAATGAAGGCATCCACCATGGGATCCACATCTTCCAACTCCAGGTCGGTCTGCTGCAGGCGACTCTCCAGGCCTTTGATGAGCACCTTCAATCCACTGACGGTGAGCTTGTCCGCACCGATTTGGTCCAGGTAAGCGCTGCGCTGACCTTCCATGTCCCGGTAGCCGCAACCCTTGGTGTGAGTCTGCTGCTGGTCGTCGACCGCCTTGATTTTGCTGTTCAGGACCTCCAAGTTCTCGCGCACGGTCTCGCGGAAGTCGGCACCGCCATACTTGGATGTGTGGAAGGCCTTAAGTGCCCGCAGAATGACCTGGTTGGTCTCCTGGGCGCGCTCCTTGGAATAGCCATCGTGATAAACGGTGATGATCGAAGTCGGCGTGTTGTGGGGCACGTACAGAATCGTACGTGCTTTCAAACTCTCGGCAGCGGCGTAGATAGCCTTCTCCGAGACCTCATCGCCTTCCATGAATCCCTTGTGGGTCATATCGATCATGGTCTTCTGAAAACCATGCCAGAGGCGAATCACCATGTTGGAACTGTCGTCCCCTTCGGTGGGATCCGGCTTGCCCAGGATGTAGGCCGGGCCCAGTTCGCGGGCCACGCCGATGTAAATCTCAAGATCGTCCAGGATCATGAGCTCGTCCGACATGCCAGGAATGTGGCTGCTCGAATTCATGCCGTCCACGCCGGCGGCCACGGCCAAGGTTTGCGCCTCGTTCGTGCCCGGGCGGTAATCCATCATGCCGCGCGAACGGTACACATTGGGCATGGAAGCCGCGGCCACCAGGCCGGCAATCATGCCGACCAGGGTGCACAGGGCAATCCAATGCTTGGATCGCCAAGCTCCATAAAGAAGCAAGACTTTGATGTCGAAGGGGGCCTTGCCGCCTTCTTCATTGTCCATGTCGTCGTCGAAACCTTCGTCGCTCACGCTAGCACTCCATCAATGGGGATCGGGGCCAAAGGCCCCCATGGCTTAGTTCGTCAAAATACGGGGAACCGGAATCATACGGCGAACCCAGTTGTCCAGGTTGATGCCGGCTTGATCGATCCGTGTATTGGGAACATAGAGCACGTCGTGCTCTTGAAGTTGAACGGTGGCCGAGGCGCCCCACCACTTGGTGCGCGCGTCGATGATCCAGCTCAATTGGGTGTTGGTAGCGGGATCCCAGCGGATCAAACGCACTTTGCCGAGCCAGGAAGTCTCCTGTTTGTGGCCGCCTGCTAGGGCGATGGCTTGCACGAAGGTCAGATGTCCGTCCGGTCCGAGCTGCACGGCGCCGGGCTGGTTGACCTGGCCGATCACGTAGACCTGGTCCGGGGCTTGGGCGGAGATGGACACGGTCAATTCCGGGTAGCCACCCTGAATCACCATGGCGTAGGCGCTGCGCAGGGCCTCATCCAGCTCGCTGGGCAGCATTCCGCCCACTTTCATGGGGTCCAAGGCCTTGAGCGAGACGTTGCCGTCGGCTTGCACGACCACTTCCTGGTCCCAGGCTTCCGGGTTGCTCTGGAAGCGGATCGCCAGGGTGTCCCCGGGTGAAATGCGGTCCAGGCCCGAGTAGCGGTAGCTGTTGACCTCGGGGGCGATGCGGTGGAGGGCCTTGCCTTGGGGGCCCGAACAGGCGGCCAAAGCTAGGAGGACGGGGATGCAGAGTTTGATCAGATTCATGCCGAATGTGGTCGGGGGTATACGAGAACGAGGTACTGAGATGCGTTCCTGGTCCCTTTTCGAGCGTCCCGACTATTCGCCAAAGCATAACTTTGCGGGGGGGCACCCCGTGCGCGACCTTTCCCGCTTCTCCGACGAATTCTCACGAATACGAAGGGATTGTCATCGTTTCTGATCGATGCGGCCTTGATGCACGCTGAGCAGGGTGCCGTCGGAGTCGATCTCCAAGGTCGTAGGCAAGACCAACCGGAAGAGATCCAAGAAAGCATCCACCTGCTCGCCAGCCTCTTCGTCGTCCACCATGAGGAAGGCATTCGGGTAGCCCACATGGGCTGCTTTCAATTGGGCCAGGGCGGTTTCCCGGGCCTCGTCCCCATCCAAACTGATGCCCAGGACCTGGTGCCCATCGCGCCGATGCAGGGCTTCCAGCAGGGGCAGTTCCTCCACGCAGGGCCGGCAATAGCTGGCCCATAGGTTTAGGTGCAAGATCCCGCCGGGTTCGATCAAGCTCGGGTCAAACACCAAGCGCTCCCCGTCGGCTCCTTCCACCGTGAACGCGGGCAGTTTCTCCCCCACGGCGATGCGCAGGCCGGCGGGCCTAGGCTCCGGCAAGGGGTGAGTCTGGGGCTCGATGGCCTTGGGCTTGCCGAGGCCTTGCTCCAGCAGCCAGCGCGTGCCGGGCTTGACCTGGCCGAAGGACTCACGCCCGCCGCCGGGCCACGACACCACCAATTCGCCGCTGGGCTCCGAACCAAAACCAAACAACAATTCCGGCGGCTGGCACGAGGCGTAACCCGCCCCGCGCGTCATGACCTGGGTCAGCCGCCGCCCTCCCAGAACCAACTCGACCTTGGCGCCGATGGCTTCGTAACTGCCCGACGTGGCCAGGAGCCGCACCTTGGTGGCGCGCCCCGGCGTGTTGATTTGGTTGCGATACAGGTTGTGCCGCTCGCGCTGGATGTTGTGCGCAAACAGATCCAGGTCCAGGTCATCGTCGAAGTCCACCGCCAAAAGCGCGCGTCCGTCCAAGGGCGTGTCCGCGCCACTCAAACCGGAATAGGTCAAGAAGGTCCCATCGCCCGCCCCCAAAAAGAGCTGGCTGCGTTCGTTGCCATTGAACGAAAAACCGCGTCGGAACATCTCCACCACCCACGGGTGTTGAAACTTTTCGTTCTCGTGATCGTGCAAGTGTTCGGGCGGGGCGTCGTCCCCTTCCAAGCCCATGCTTTGCGCCACAACGTGGCGCCAGAATGCGCTTCATGTGTCACGCGGAATATCCCCGGTGACAAAGCCATTCACGCAATAGACGTCCTGATGGCCATCTAAATCGAAATCTGCAAGGGCATGGCCCCAGGCCCAACCGGCGCCGCCGGCCCCGCCCGCGCCTTCGATCACCTCGAAAGCACCCTCCCCATCGCCCTGCAAAATCAAGTTCCCGCCAGCCATGCGCGCCAGGTCTCCCCACGCGATCGTGCGCTCGTCCGCATCGAAACGCTTGAGGATGCGCCGCCCCGTATTGGAGGACGGACAGGTCAAAAACAGGTCCAACTTCCCGTCCTCATTGGGGTCGCCCACGGAAACGCCCATCGAGTTGCCACGCAGGGCCACGCCGCGTTCCTTTGCGCGATCGTCGAAGACCCCATCGCCACGGTTGATCCACAGGTGATTGGAGCCGAAGGTCGTCACCGCATAAATGTCCTGGTCGCCATCCCCGTCAAAGTCCGCCGCCACCGCCCCGTAGGTCCAGCCCCGCTCGACCAGCCCCGACGCCTGGGTCACATCCTGAAAAAAGGAACCCGACTGGTTGCGCAACAGAATATCCGGCTCGCCGTTGGTGGCCTCGTTCCAGGAGTCGTTGATCTCGTGTTCCATGCGCCCGTAGGTGCTCACATACACATCCACAAACCCGTCGCCATTGGCGTCCAAAGCCGTCAAACCAAACGCCGCGCAGCGGATTTTGTCCAAGCCCATGATCTTGGTGACCTCGCGAAAACGACCCTGCCCATCGTTCTTGTAAGCGCGCAAGGATTGGCCTCCGCCCTCGCTCAAGATGCTGTTGCGCCAACCCACATGGCCCACCAAAAGGTCCTGGTCCCCATCGTTTTCAAAGTCGAAGAACAGCACGCCCGTGCCGCCCTGAATGCCCTGCAATCCGGCCGCTTTCGAAGCTTCGACAAAACCCCCGCCCGCTTGGCCCAGGTACAGGAAACTACGCGTGGAACTCGGCACAAAAACATCCCAAAGCCCGTC
>JAESRM010000205.1 GCA_016764635.1 Planctomycetota bacterium | reverse complement strand
AAAGCGGCGCGCATCCGGGGGGGGGTGCGCGCCGCTGTTGCAAGGAGGGGTTTGTGGTGGTGCGGTTAGGCGGGGACCTCTTCTTGGGTTTTGTCCTTGGCTTCGATTTTGAATTCGGAGCCGGTCCAGTCGACTTGGGCGATTTGGCCGCGGGATAGGGTTCCGGCGAGGATGGCGTCGGCGATGGGGTTTAGGATGCGTTTTTGGATGGCTCGTTTGAGGGGGCGGGCTCCGTATTCGGGGTCGTAGCCCTCGATGGCGAGTTGGTCCTCGGCGGCCTGGGTGAGTTCGATCGAGAGGTCCTGGTCGGCCAGATGGGCTCCTAGGCGTTCGATTTGGACTTTGACGATGGCGCCGAGCTGCTCGGGTTTCAGGGCGTCGAATGTGAGGACTTCGTCCAGGCGGTTTAGGAACTCGGGACGGAAGTACGTTTTGAGTTCGTTTTCGCTGCGCAGGTTGCTGGTCATCAGGATCAGCGTTTGGCTGAAGTCCACGGTGCGGCCTTGGCCGTCGGTCAGGCGGCCGTCGTCGAGCAGTTGTAGGAGCACGTTGAAGACATCCGGGTGGGCCTTCTCAACCTCGTCGAGCAGGATCACGCTGTGGGGCTTGCGGCGAACGGCTTCCGTTAGCACGCCGCCTTCCTCATAACCCACGTAGCCCGGAGGCGCTCCGATCATGCGTGATACGGAATGCTTCTCCATGAACTCGCTCATGTCGATGCGCACCATGTTGCGTTCGTCGTCGAACAGGAAGTTCGCCAGGGTACGCGCGAGTTCGGTTTTACCGACTCCGGTGGGGCCGAGCAGCAGGAACGAACCTAGGGGGCGGTTGAGTTCTTGCACGCCAGCGCGGGCGCGGCGGACGGCTTGCGAGATGGCGGTGACGGCGGCCTCTTGGCCGATGACGCGTTCGTGCAGGCGGTCTTCCATGTGGAGAAGTTTGGCGCGTTCGGTCTCGACCAGTTTGGCGGCGGGGATGCCGGTCCAGCGGGCGATGACTTGGGCGATGGTTTCTTCGGAGACGGCTTCGGGCAAGAGGGCACCGTGCTGTTGCAGGGTTTCCAACTCGGCCGTGTTGGCCTCGAGGGTCTGCTCGGCATCGGGCAGGTCGCTGAATCGGATTTGACCGACCTTTTCGAGTTCACCGGCGCGTTCGAGGCGGTCGGCTTCGGCGCGTAGGGATTCGATGAGGGCTTTGCCGGCGCGGATCGAGGTGATCACGTCTTTTTCCTGCTGCCAACGGGCGCGCAGGCCAGAGCCTTCCTCGTTCAGGTCGGCCAGCTGCTCGACGATCTTGTTGAGACGTTCCTTGTGACCGGCTTCGTCCTCTTGCGTGAGGGCGCCGCGTTCGATTTCCAGGGTGCGCACCTTGCGCTCGATGGAGTCGAGTTCGGGCGGCAGGGAGTCGATGGCGGTGCGTAGCTGCGCGGCGGCCTCATCGATGCAATCGATGGCTTTGTCGGGCAGGAAACGGTCGGAGATGTGGCGGTCCGCGAGGCGCGCGGCGGCGTTGAGAGCGCTGTCTTGAATGCGCACGCCGTGGTGGATCTCGTAGCGTTCTTTGAGGCCGCGCAGGATGGCGACCGTGTCTTCGACCGTGGGTTCGGTGACCAGTACGGGCATGAAACGGCGCTCGAGGGCGGCGTCTTTTTCCACGTGCTTGCGGTATTCGTCCAGGGTGGTAGCACCGATACAGTGCAGTTCGCCGCGGGCTAGGGCGGGTTTCAGCAGGTTGGCAGCGTCCACGGCGCCTTCGGCTGCGCCGGCTCCGATGAGGGTGTGCAGTTCGTCGATGAACAGCACGACCTCACCGTTGGAATCGGTGATTTCCTTGAGCACGGCTTTGAGGCGTTCCTCGAAATCGCCGCGGTACTTGGCTCCTGCAAGCATTTGGCCCAGGTCCAGGGACATGATGCGCTTGCCTTTAAGGCCTTCGGGAACGTCGCCGGTTACGATGCGTTGGGCGATGCCTTCCACGATGGCGGTTTTACCGACACCGGGTTCGCCGATCAAGACCGGGTTGTTCTTGCGGCGGCGGGAGAGCACTTGGATGGTGCGGCGGATTTCTTCGTCGCGGCCGATGACCGGATCGAGTTTTCCGTCGCGCGCGGCCTGGGTCAGGTCCTGCGCGTATTTGTTGAGTGCGTCGAAGGTGCCTTCCGGGTCGGGGTTGTCCACGGTGGTGGAGCCGCGCACTTCGGAGAGGGCGGCGCCCACGCGTTCGGTGGTCACGTCGCGTTCGGCGAAGATGGCGGTCAAGGCGCCGCCGGGTTTGGCCACCAACGCTGCGAAGAGCGTCTCGGTGGAGATGTAACTGTCGCCCAATTTAGCGGCGATGGCTTGGGCCTCTTGAATGACGGCACCCAAGGCTTGCCCGGGTTGAGGCTGCCCGCCCGATTGGCGCGGCAATGCGGCCATGGCGCGATCGACCTCGGCCAACAGGGCGGCGGGCTCTACGCCGAGCTTGTTGAACAAGGCGCCGAAGACTCCTTCACGCTTCTCTAAGAGGGCGGAAAAGAGGTGTAGGGGCGTGAGTTCGGGGTGCCCAGAATCTTGGGCCATGGACTGGGCGCGGGATACGGCTTCTTGAGCGAAGGTAGTGAAGGGTGTTTGCATAGTGGTTCTCCTTGCGGCCTGGTTTGCAGGCTCTGGGTATAAAGCAAGGTGCGTGCCACTCAAAAACGGGCTTCTTGACCCCCTCAGGAGTACTCAATTTTTGACCGCCCAGTCAAAAAGGCGTGCGGCATGCCAAAATGGCGCAACTGCCAAACGCACGAACCCTGGAGCCAGGCAAGGATCATTGCACCGCGGCCGCGGCTGGTAGTCCAGTGCAGACCTGCGCTCTGTGCGAGGACGGAGAGGCTTCCCGGGCCAGGCTCCCGTTCTTTAGCCAGCCATCTTGCGGAAGGATGCACAGTAGGCCTGCAGCAGGGGCGCTAGATCCTCTGGCCTGAAGGGCTTGGTGATGTAGTCATCCATGCCTGCGGCCGTGCAGCGCTCGATGTCGCCGGGCATCGCGTTGGCCGTGATCGCCAAGATGGGGATATGACCACCATACCTCCGCTCGCGCTGGCGCCAGGTGGACGTCGCCAGGTAGCCATCCATCTCAGGCATTTGGCAGTCCATGAGAACTGCGGCGTGCCGGGTGGGGTCGATGGACTGCAGGGCTTCCAGGCCGTTTTCCGCGATCTCGATGTCGACACCCATCTTGGCCAGAATGCCACGGGCGACCAGTTGGTTCACGCGATTGTCCTCGACCAAAAGAACCAGGGGACGGCTTCCATCCGCAAGGCTAACGCTGCAATCCCGTAGGGAGTGGCGCTTCGGAGAACTGGTATTGGACTTGCGGTTCCTTAGGAAGGAAATCAGCGCTGCCCGGCGAATCGGTTTGGGGATGGAGGTGACTTCGCCCAGGGATAACACCTTGCACTGGTCCTTGCCAATGGGGGTTAGGGCAGCAACTCTAATTTCGCCCTTTCCGAGAAGCTGAGCAATCCTCGGGAAGAGCATGGGGGTGTGCTCAAAGAAGGATGTGTCGATGAGGATGGTAGAGGGTGGTTCAGGGCCTGAGAGGGCGGCGAGGGATTGTTCGCTATTCGTTGCGCAAACGGCTTCGACGCCGAGCGCCCTGAGGTCTTCGGAAAGGATCGTCCCGAGGCGAGCCCCCTTTGTTACGACCAAGGTGCGTTGGGCCAACTCCACGGTCGGCTGCGCAGCCAGGTTGACATCGCTTGCGTCTCCGAGTACTGCCGTGAACCAAAAATGAGATCCCGCTCCTTCGGATGAATTCACACCGATGGATCCGCCCATGTACTCGGCGAGTTGCTTGCAAATCGCAAGCCCAAGCCCGGTGCCACCAAACTTGCGTGTGGTGGACGCATCCACTTGGGTGAATGAGTTGAAGAGTCCACCTTGCGCGTGACTGGGGATACCGATGCCTGTATCCCGCACACCGAAGTGGACAAAGGGTGCTCGGGAACCGTTCTCCGCGAAGCGCTCATCGGGCTCTTCCAAGCGAACACGAAGTTCAATTTCGCCCGTCATAGTGAACTTGGTTGCGTTGCTGAGTAGGTTCAGAATAATCTGCCGAAGCTTTCCGGGGTCGCCAATCAGCGTATTCGGGACCTCGGGAGCGATGGATAGCATGAGCTCGACCCCGCTAGCTTGCGCCTTCTCGGCCAGCAAGCAGCAAATGTCTTCCGCCAGGCGACGAATGTCGAATTCGATGTACTCAAGCTCGAGTTGGCCCGCTTGGAACTTGGAAAAATCCAATAGGTCATTCAAGAGGGTCATGAGCCCCTCTGCCGAGGTCTGGAGCGTCTCGGCATAGTCCCGCTGCGGTTCGCTCAACTCTCCTTCAAGGAGCAGGCGGTTCATCCCCAGGACGCCGTTGAGAGGAGTTCGAATCTCGTGGCTCATGCAGGCCAGGAACATGGACTTCGCCGCGGACGCAGCTTCAGCATCCTCCTTGGCCAGCGCCAATTCGGACGTGCGCTCGTCGATTCGTACCTCTAGATCCCGGTGCGAATCCGCAAGTTCATTGTTGAGTTTGTAGAGCTCAAGGCTCTTCTCCTCCAGCAGAGTTTCGGCTTCCTTACGAGCAGCACGCTCGCGCCCAAGACGGCGCACCCACTTCGACTCCGGATCGAGGCTTCCAGACGTCATTTGACTAGGAACTCAGCTCTGGTGTAGTCCTTAGGGCCCAGGAGCTTGAAGCTGACGGTTTCGGTGCCGCCAAAGTGCGCGATGCACCCATGAATTAGACCGAGCGCGAACATGGCAAGGGGACGATTGGATATGTACTCGAGCAGGAGGCCCGGGTGGTGCTTCTTGCAGGTGAAGTGGGGCAAGTCGGCTTCGGGGTAGAGCTTGCGAACTTCGACGTGGATGTGGTCGTGGATGCTCTCCAGGAATTCGGCTACGTTGCTCTTGCCCTCAAACATCTGCGGGAACATAGAGTGGAACCGTACGAACAAGTGCTTGCCAAACCCGGTGAGGAGCTCATCAACGGGGCTGCCGGTTATCTCAGCCAGGCAGGCAAACATCGATACTAGCTCGGTAGCATCGTAGGTTCCTACGGAGGTGTAAACCCCTCCGCTTTCGAGGGTGGGGATTTCGAGCAACTCGTCGGTTGTGTCCATGCCATGGGCGGACTCAACCATTTCGAGAAACTCAGTGAATACGAGTCCTTTCATGTTTGCTTGGGGGTGATCCGGGTGGGCCGGGGTTTTCGGTTTGTTGTCGATTGCTGGGTGCCGCTTCTTAGGCGATTCCGAGCTTGGGAGAGTATGTTTTGGTGGAGGCCGTCAAGACGAGTGGGTCGTGAGCCTGCTACGGTTCGGCGGGAACGTTTGTGGTTCGAAGTTTTGATTGGGGTGCTTGGGAAGGGCCGGGGTCAGGCTGCCTTGCCGGTGGACTTGATCTCTGAGTAGCGGACGAATCGGTTGCGGCCGTTATTCTTTGCGGAGTAAAGCGCCTCGTCGGCCAGCTTCATCAGCTCATTGAAGC
>JAESRM010000322.1 GCA_016764635.1 Planctomycetota bacterium | reverse complement strand
GGCCAGGATGACCGGCTTGTGGTGGTCGACCACGTAGCGCGCCAGGCGCTTCTCGATAGATGAGATCTTCTCGGTCACATCGAACATGAGAATGACCACGTCCGCGCGCCGCACGGTCTTGCGACTGCGGGCTTCCGAGAAGAACTCGATGGCGTCGGCCACCTTGCTCGGCTTACGCAAGCCGGCGCTGTCGATGGCGATGAAGTTTTCTCCACCGCGTTCGAAGAGCACGTCCACCGCGTCGCGCGTGGTTCCAGGGATCTCGGAAACGATCATGCGTTCCTCGCGGGCCCAGTGGTTGATCAGGGTGGACTTGCCTGCGTTGCGCCTGCCAACGACAGCCAACTTCATGCAGTCGCGCTCGGCGGGACGTTCGGGCAAGGCGCCGGGCAGGTGCTCCAGGATGCACTCATAGAGCGGACCCAAGCCCAAACCGTTCTGGGCACTGATGCCGAACAGTTGCTCGCCGATGCCGAGCTGATAGAAGACGTCCACGTCCCACTCAAGGGCCAGACCTTCCTCCTTGTTCACAACCAACAAGACCGGAACGTCGCGTCCGCGCAACAGCTTGGCCACTTCCTTGTCCAAGGGCGTGATGCCATCGCGCACGTCCACAACGAACAAAACCAAATCAGCCATTTCCATTGCGGTTTTGACCTGACTCTCCACGTGGGGACCCAGGTCGTCGCGGTCCACGATGCCGATGCCGCCGGTGTCGATCACCTCGACCCAGCGCGGGCCTTCGTCGGAAGGCAAGCGCACGGGCACGGAGATACGGTCCCGGGTCACGCCCGCGGTCGGTTCTACGATGGCCACGCGGCTGCCGCACATACGGTTCAGCAGGGTGGACTTGCCCACGTTCGGTCGCCCCACAATGGCGATACGGGGCATGGTTTCAGGCGAGGTCGATGACATGGTACTAAGCGGTTTCGGGTCTCCGCGATCAGGGTGGCTCGGGTCGATCCCCCGCTCGAGTCTTCGGCTTGGGGTACGAACCCCAGCAAGGGTTCAAGAGGCTAGCAAAATCCGGGGCCCGGGGGGGCCCACAGGGATTTCGTTGAGGATTGAAATGGGAGGGGTCAGGCGATGCCCATGAAGCGGTGCACCTGGGGAACGACACGAACCTGGAGGTCCAGGTCCCGGGCGTCCTCCAATAGGTCTTCCAGGAATGCGGAATCGGGAGCTTTGGCCCCGCCCATGGGCGTGGCCGGCTGCARGTAGAGCGGAAYCTCGGGTGCCARGTTGGCCATGTCCTCCAGCAGGGGGGCATAGTCGTGYACCTSRTAGCCGGCGGCCACYACRATYTTGACGCAGGCGTCCCGWTCRGCGATCACCTTCAAGCAAGCKCGGCGRGCTTCGCKCCACTGGGWGTCCCCAGCAGGCGAGGTTTCCCGGGGGAAYTCGGCGGATTCGGGCAGTCCGCGCAACTCCACGGGAGGACGCATGTCGGCGGGCAATTTGAGGTCCAGGCTGATGTGCTCGAAGACGTCCGCGACCCGGGCCAAGGCCCCAGGGTGGCCGCCTGCGGTTTCCAGGTGCAGGGGGCGCTCGCCCACCATGGATGCCAGGGCCAAAAGGAACTCCGGCCACATGAGCGGTTCCCCACCGGTGATGCTGACCGTGCGCGGATCCCGCGGCTCGGCGGCGCCGATGTACGTCAAGGCTTCCAGCGCGGTGGRCCAGGCCTCTTCACGCAAGGGACCTTCAGGGGTCATGATGCGCGCCGTCGCGCCTTCGCGAACGAGCCACGATCCGGGCGTGTCACACCAGGTACAACGCAAAGGGCAACCTGCCAAGCGTAAAAACACTTGAGGCTGCCCAACGTACAGTCCCTCCCCCTGAATCGACGCAAAGACCTCCATGATCGGAGCTTCGCGCAATTCTCGCCCGGCAAATTCTTCTTCGCTGCGAGTCTCTTCCACGGGGAACACCACGGTTGACGCCTTATAAAAAGATCGTCAAGCCCATACCGAGCACCCGCTGAAGGCTGATGCTCGAAGAACCTACTTCTCGTCGGTCTCGTCTTCGGTCTTCTTCTTCGCCTTCAGCTTGAACTTGGTGCGAACCTTGGGAAGGCCGTAAACGGAACCTTCGGCGGCGACTTTGCCCTCTTTCATGAGCTGCATAAGACGTTCCTTACGGGTGAAGACGCTGCGCTCACCGACCAGGGTGTCAAGGCCTTTGAGGCTGGGGTGGATGGACATGGTGCTAGGAGCTCTTTGAGCTAACGAGGACGGTGTGAACGATCGATCCAAACCGAGCGGTCTGGACGTGGAAGGGGCTCCGAAATACATCCGGAGCCGTCTGGAAGCGCGATAGTCTAGCGCCAGGAACGCAGGAAGGAAGGCCTGGGACCCAGAAGTCCCTAGAAGAAATTCTCGATTCTCTCGGAGTAGGCCATGCTGAAGGTGCGACTTTGGCTGCCGAGATAGGGCAAACCGTGGACCTCCTTCAAAAGGGCATCCAAGGAATTACGTCTCTCGGTGGCCCCCACCAACAGGTAAACCACGTCTCCGCGGGTCCTAGGATAGATGGCTGGAAGGCCCTGGGCCTGCAAGTAATGGTAACTCGCCAGGGCCCGCTCCCAACCAGAATCGTTGTTGTTGTGCTGGTCCACAACCAGCGTGAACTGGTTCATGGGGTCCTCAAAGGCCAAATCAGCTGCGCTGACCTGCCCCTCAGCACCCAACCCTGGAGCGGCAGCAAGCATTTCCGAACCGCCGCCAAGCAGGGCGCCTGGATCGGGCAAGCCCTCGGGAGCCTCGTAAGTCGAAGCCCCCTGTGGGACCTGAGCCAGATCCATCCAAGCGGCCTGCTGAACAGCGAGCCCCTGCTCTGGCCCAGCCCCTTCAGCCCCATGCCGCTCGCCGATGCGATAACCGCCCCAAAAGGAGATCGTAATCAGTGCAAGCGCGCTGACAAAGAGGCCGCCAGGCCCCATTTGCAAGGTGATGCTCTTGTCCAGCTGCTGTTTGATAGCCGCCGCACCGGGTTCGGGGAAGTCCACCACGGGGCGCTTCAAGGGCGATCCGGGGACCGTGGCATTCGCGGGGACCCCGCTTTCCACGTGGAGCAGCCCATCCGGACCAGGCTCCATCCCTGTAGGGCTCTTCAGCCCCTTGACCTTGCGCGACAAACGCTGGGCCACCGATTCGGAGGACGGCATGAGCGCACCCCGTCGACTTGCTTTCTCTGCGGCCTCTTGGGCCTGCAAACTTTTTTCGCGGGAGACCTGAAAAGCCTCCAGCATGTTTCCGCGACGTCTAGCCATGGAACCACCTCCCTGTTGATTCGATCCGCGCCGAATGTGTAAGTGCYAAGGATGCGRCGCGGACCCCCACGGTCAACGCCCRGGGCTAAGCCCCGACCTTCCCAAGCGCGTGCACCGTAGAAGCGCTCCGGCCAATATTCAAGCGTGGAGCCCTCGGATAGCAAGCCGCTGGCCTAGGGATGGGACCAGRGCCCCCGCCCGTTTCAACGAACGGGCAATATGGCCAACAACTCGCGGGTCTCGGCCTCAAAACGTCCGCGGGGTTCAAACTCCAAGTAGTCGTTCAAGACCTGTCGAGCCTCGGGCTSTTGGCCTTCCAAAGCCAAGACGCGGGCCAGGGACAAGTGCACGGGATCGGGCAAGCTCAAACCGCTCAAGCGCGCCTTGTCCACCACCAGATGCCAGGCCTTGGCTGCTTCGCCGTATTGGCCCAACTCCAAGTACGTATTGCCCAGCAGGTGGCGGGCCATGATGGACTCCCCATCCCACTCGATGGCTGTCTCAAACTCCGTGAGTGCGTCCTCCAGCCGGTCCTCCGCAAAAGCGACCAAACCCTTGCGAACAAACGCCTCGGAATAAGCCTCGCGCACGGGCATGGAGTCCGGCCAGTAACGGTTGGCCAATTCCAACTCGGTCCATGCGCGATCCAGATCCTTAGCGGTCATTGCTTCGCGTGCGGCTCGCAGGTGGCGCTTGCCCTCCTCGCGCAACACCAACGTGCCCGAACTCAATTCCTCGTCGGTCAAGCCCAACTCCCGGGCCCGATCGAAGTAATCCACGGCCAGTGCGCGGTGACCTTTCTTAAGGGCCACCACGCCAGCCTGCTTGCTGAATAGGGCCACTTTGGAATCCAAGGGCCGGCCCTCGGCCAACAACCCCTCGAAAACTTCGATGCCATCGCCCCAGCGCCCGGCGGTCATATATAGGTCCCCTAAAAATTCGCGCGCTTCCAGGTTGTCGGCGGTCAGCTCGACCGCCTTCTCGCAGTGTTCGATAGCCGACTCCAGRTCCGCTCCCGCGATCTCCTGGGCCAGCAAACGATGGGCTTCGGAAAGCGGCCACTCGATAAAGGGCAAATCAGGATCCATGGCCACGGCTTTCTCGAGCAATACCAGCCCGCGACGCCCCTGGCGCATGCCGGTTTGAAAAATCGCCAGCACACCTTCGGCGCGCAACATTTCGGGGGTCAAGCCGCACAGATCACGCCCCTTCCTCCACTCCTCGACGGCGGTCTCCGCGCGCCCCGCTTCCATGGCCAACTCGGCGGCGGTGGCCCACACGCGCGCATCCTTGGGCTCCATCAATTTGGCCTGCTCGAGCAGGCGGGAACTCTCGATCCCATCGCCCAACATGGCGGCCAGTCGAGCCCCAAGCAATTGGGACTCCACGCCGAGACCGGGCAGATCCTTGAGCTCGGCATAGAGCTCCGACGCCACCGCGTCCCAACCTTCGGCCAGGGCCTGGCGCAGGGACTGCACGCGGGGATCCTGGCTGCGCTCAGAAAGGAGGACCTGGACCTCGATCCCAGCACCCTCCGGCGCGGGATTCTCATCATCACCTCCGGAGCAAGACCACAGACCGGAAAGTCCTAGGGTGCAGAGCAAGGTGAGGGAATAAACTCGAAGTATCGGCATGGTGGCGGAGTGGGCATGGGTGGAGGACATTCCACAGGTACAATAGCAAAGCCCCCCAGCAACCCAATCCCCCGAATTCCATCCTCCCCGCCCGGCGCACGCCCATTTACACTGGCCCCGTGAATTCAGCAAGCTTCGTTATTTCTGGCCGCAAGGCCAAGCAAGATGCCGCCCAGGCAAGAAGGGAAAACCCGCTGCGCCAGGGACAGCCCGAACAGAAACATGCCTGCGACCCAGGCGGCCCCTCCGGCACCCCCCTCGGGATCCGCGGCCCCAGCAAAAACCGCCCGGCCGCCGAACGGGCCGCCAAGGTCGAACGCTTTTTGCACGCTGGACCCGCGAAAGAAACCGCAGGCTCACGCCCCAAGAGGCCTGCCTTTAAAACTGTCCTGCACGCGACCCCCGTAGAACAATGCACATCCATAGAGAAAGGAGCGCCGGTATGAGCCAAGAGCAAAACCAACAGGAACAAAACGAATTGGCCGCCCTGACCCAGGCCCTGCAGCGCTCCCTGGAGCGTCGTCGGCGGCTGGGCGTGCGCCGCGCCGGGCGAGCAGCCCCCCAACCGGACTCCCTTGCGGGAATCCCGAACACAAACCCCACCCCGGAGGCCC
>JAESRM010000321.1 GCA_016764635.1 Planctomycetota bacterium | reverse complement strand
ACAAAGAAAAAGCGGCTTGCTGCCGTTTGACGCTTGACGAGGCCCCGGCAGCCCGGTAAATTCCCGCCCTTCGACACTTGCCCGGGTGGCGGAATTGGTAGACGCGCATGGTTCAGGTCCATGTGTCCGCAAGGACATGGGGGTTCGACTCCCCCCTCGGGCACCACACAACAGAAAGGTCCGGCGGTTTTTGGCAGYGCCAGATCGCCGGACCTTTTTGTGTCTGTCTATATTGATCGCTATTGCTCGAAATTGTTCGAATCGTTGCTAGACTGCGATTGTCATGGCCCGCCAGAAGAAGAAAAAGAAGCCCACCGGGCCCCAGGAACACCGCAGCATTGCGAAAAACCGTAAGGCGCGCCATGACTACGAGATCATCTCGGACATGGAGGTAGGCATCTCCCTGCTCGGCACCGAGGTCAAAACCCTGCGTGGGGGAGAGTGTTCCCTACAGGAAGCCTTCATCCGCCTGCGCGATGGGGAGCTGCACTTGATGCGCGCCCACATCCCTGAGTACACCCACGGCAACTCACAGAACCACGAGGTGCTGCGCCCGCGCAAGCTGCTGGCCCACAAGTCTGAGATCACCAAGTGGGAGAAGGCGTACAAGGAAAAYGGCACGACGATCATCCCGCTCGAGCTCTACTTTTTCAAAAGCAAGGTCAAGCTGCACATCGCCCTGGTGCGCGGCAAGAAGAACTACGACAAGCGCGCGGATTTGAAAACGGCCCAGGACAAACGCGCCATCGATCGGGCCTTTGCGCGCAAGGATCGGTAGGGGGCGTGACTGGGATGGACAAGGCATCTACTTTGAATTGTCATGACTCCCGCAACTAGATCCAATAGCCGCAAGTGGTTTGCGGCCGGCTTCCTCGCCTTGACCGCCCTCGGTGCTGGACTGTGGAGTCGATTGGGGTCGGACATGGATAGGGCTGCCGCGCCCACGGACACCCAGGCGGATCTAGGGCAAGGCGGGCGAGGCTCCCAGGACCTCGTCAATCCGGGTGAAGCTCCGCGAACGAATCAAGTGCCAGCCGAACCTTCCAAGGGCATCCCAGCCCAGGAATCTACCGCACCCGAAAATCCGAATGATGGCTGGGGTCATGTGAAGGGAACTGCGCTCATTAACGGCCTGCCGCTCGAGCTGGGCAAACTGCATTGGAACGATCCCTCCAGCCAGGAGCAGGGTTACGCTCCGATCGAGAAGGGTGAATTCGAGTTCGAGGCACCGGTGGGGGAGATTAAGGTGACCGCATGGGTCGCCGCCCACAACGGGTTTACGGTGCCTGGCCACGAGACGAACAGTTTCGACGAGCTCACGAAGTTGAGTCCTTTGACCGTCTTCGACGCAAAACCGAATGCGCTGCATTTCGCATGGCTCTACGACGAAGTCCTGATGCAAGGCGACGCTCTCATGGTCCCTTCCATGCGGCCCTTGGCTCATACGGGGCTTTCCATTACCGGAGCGGGCCCCCGGCTGCGCCTCGAGACGGATGCAGCGGGGCTCTTCCATGCGATCGTCCCCATGGCTAGCAACCTGGAGATCAGGCACATCTCTGGCGGAACAGATACCAGGGCGCCATATAAGGAAGGGTGGACGCCACTTCGAGTTCCCGATAGCCAGACGATTGAGATCAGCGTACGCGACGGCCGCACGGGCGAAGTCATCTTCGATTACGACTTCTTTTTCAGGCCGAGCATTGGACCGGGCGACCCCATTCGTCCTTGGAGGCGGTACCGCGTGGGGGGCGCGTTGGGGGACCGCAGCGCATCTACTGTCGATGTCGACGTGACCGCCAACCTCAACTTGCCGGAAGGCGAAATCGATCTGCTCATTTACGCCCCACGCCAAGGGCTAGCTCCCCACAATCAATCAAATCTTGAGGTGGGACCACAAGCTCCCCGGATCGAAGTCACCTTGCAGCCCGGAGGCACGCTGGCTTTCACCTGCGAAGCGCCACCCGCCACGGGCCTGGTCAATCCGGGTTTCGATCCCGATCCGATATTGGTGGTCAGCCAGCGCATGTTCGATTGGAAGGAGCCCACGGTGCAGGCTTTTGGTGGACATGTGGATCGGGAAGCTGTCATTCCGCGCAACCTGCTCTTCACGAGGCGCATTAGGTTCAACATGCGGGGGCAGGCCGAGGTGCAAGGATTGCCCGCGGGCACCTATCGGGTCCTGCACTGGCGCGAGGGTCTGAACTGGCGCAGTGAGCCGCTCGAGGTAATCCCGGGCGTAACGACCAACGTGCAACTGACCCTGGAATAACACCACCACCTATACCGAGTCGCACACATACCGCGTGGTTTGCTGCGAAAAAGTGCCGGCTCGAGGAAAATAGTTGCGCGTCAGTTTAGCCCGGTGCGTAGGATTTTCCTCGAGCCGGCACTTTTCCGCAGCAAACCACGCGGTATGTGTGCGACTCGGTATAGGTGGTGGAGGCGGCGGGAGTCGAACCCGCGTCCCGGAATCGTCGGCTACTGGCTTCTACGTGCGTAGTTTCCCTTTGAATCTCGTCTTGGGTATGCCAGGAAACAGGGCGGACCGTAGACCAGCCTCAGAACTTTCTCGTCGGGCGGCCCTGAGGCGCAGCTTTCCGACCAGTCCGCTGTTTTCGTCTCCCCCGCGCCGCGGACAATCGCGGGGGAGACGGCTACTTAACTATTAATTAAGCTGCAAGTGCATAGTTATCGGCAACTAAAAAGCCTTCTCGAGGTTGTTAACGGGGTGGACTCAAGAAATCCCCGGCACGCCACCTGAAGTCGTTCAAAACCGGTCGAAACCAGTGCGCCCCCATGTCTGTGACAGGAGCATTGTAGGAGCCAGCGGGCCTGTTAGCAACACCGCGCCAGCCGCACTCGCCGCCTTATTACTAGGGTCTGGGGCCTTATTGGGACTCGAAATTGGGCACGGGGTCAGATGGAAAGGGGAAAGCTGGCCTCCGGCGGGATAGGATTGGGCCCCATGTCCTCCAAGCATCTCCAGGGCGCCCAGGCGCTCACCTACAAGTCCCGCGCCCGCCGGCATCTGGCCTGCGCGGCCTTACTCTTGACCGGGTTCTCGAGTTCTTGCCAGGACACGGCCGTGGCCTCCTCCAATCTGGACGCCCTGCTGGACACCAACAATCACTTGAGCCACTACGCCGTGGTCATGCCGGCGTGGAAGTACTACCTCAGCTCCGTGCTCGAGGTCAGCTTCAACCAGTCCCTCAAGTCTGAAAGCGCCATCGGCGACCCGGCCTACGTGGCCCTGGAAAACCTGATCGACCTATCGAAGGGTCGGGGCGTGCGCGACGCACACCGCCAGGTGATCCAGGTTCGCCAATTCACGCGCTTTGCCCTGCGCAGTCCGGGACTGCTCGTACGTGAACGAGCTATTCTCGAGCTGTCCTCCCACGCCAAGCGCTTGGGCTTGAAAGATGTGAGCGAGATAGTGGACCCGAGCGCGGAGCTCGGCCCCATCGCCAACGCCGCGGATTTGAGCACGCTGATGGCGGGCTTGATCGAAACCCTTGAGCCTGTGCTCTTCGAGAGCTCCGGGGCCTCCAAGACCCAACACACCGATTTTGCTTTGGCGTGCGAGCAGTTCGATGAGAACCGCATCGAGCTGGACGGACTTTGGCGCGTGCTCAAGGCCATCGAAACATTCGCAGCCCGGGTGGATATTCAGCGCGCCAGCCTGTCGCCCTTGCTCGACCTCTCCGAGCGCCTGCAACGACGCTCCGTGGCATTGGCATTTGCGGGCACCGCGATCGACCCGTCGCCCCGGGTGCGTAGCGCCTCACTTCAAGCCAGCTTCGAAGCTTTTGGACATCCGGTCCTGCAGGAAGCCCTCAATCTCTTGCGGCGCAATCARCCGGARGARTACCACTCCAAGTTCGGCYTGGCRGGYCCCTACATCGTCGAGGACACSGTGGCTTCAACRCTGTTCAGCCTGCTGGCCACCGAAGGCTGGCCGCACCTGGGYTTGCCCGACTCGCTCGAATTCCGCGAGAACCGCTTCCAGGACCTGCGCAGYGCMCTCACSATCGTTCACAAYACCGCCGAGTTCCATTCGGCCACACGCTGCAAGGCCATGCAAGCCCTGGTCGCTTTGATGCCGGAAGGCCCCGATAGCCTGCGCGAGGAAAAGTGGACCGACTGGTGGGAGGGTTGGTCCCGGACCGAACTTARGCAGCTCGAAGAATTGACCGMGAAGGCGAACGAAYTWCCGGGGACGCCGCGACCGTGACCCGGTCGGYCYTGCATTTATCCCTYGCCAAAAARCTAGCGGGGATCCTGGTGGCCGCGCTCCTTGTATGGGCCGTGGCGCGTTCCGTGCCGTGGCAGGATCGGCTACTGATCACCTGGGACGAGGGTGGCGCAGAGGTTGAATTCACTGGAACCATCAACGGGCCCTGGCAAGCGAACCGGGTGGAATACACCCTGGCCCAGCCTGAGGATCAGAACGCAGAGGGCGCTGACCCGGCATGGTTGGAGCTGGTGAACTCAGGGGCCACCGTGCAAGCCAGCGCTACAGAACTTCGCTCAGGCGATCAGACCTTCGATTTCTATCACATGGAATGGCGGCCGGGCATTCCCCGTGTCCTGCGCGAGTTGCGGCTTTCCGCGGTCCTGCCAGCTTTTCTACTGCTGATCATCTGCTCGCTCCTGGTCATCACTCGCTGGTACGTGCTACTGCTAGCGGTCGGCTGCCCTACCCGCTGGTTCCAAGTTCTGCGCGTGACCTATGTGGGCCTGTTCTTCAACCTGGTGCTGCCTGGCATGAATGGCGGCGACCTGGCGAGGGCCTACTGGATCGTGAAAGGGCATCCCGAAAAGCGTGCCGTCGCCCTCATGAGTGTCTTTGTGGACCGCCTACTGGGGCTGTTCGCCATGACCCTGTTGGCCACGATCGCCATCTACACCAACGACGAGCGCTTCGAGTCCCTGCGCCTTCCCGTCTTGGCGGTTTGCAGCGCCATGCTGATTGGGGGAATGGCTCTCATCAATCCGCACCTGCGCAAACTCATTCGCTTCGACGCATTGATCGGCCGCCTGCCGGGCGGGGAGAAGATGCGCTCGCTGGACAGTGCGCTTAGGCTTTACGCCTCCCGGCCCGGAGCCGTGGCCCTTTCGATCCTGCTCTCGGTGCTCAACCATCTTGGTGCCGCCGGTGCCCTCTACCTGCTGGGTCAGGGCCTGGGCGACCACCACGGCTTCCACGATTACATCTGCCTGGCCACCGTGGTCAACACCCTCTCCGCCGTGCCCATCACCCCCGGTGGCTTGGGCGTGGGCGAGATGCTGGCGGGTTCCATGCTGAGACTGGCCGGAGGGTCCTATACGGTCGGCGTGGCGGCTAGCATCACCTACCGGGTGGGCCTCTTCGCCCTGGGCCTGATGGGGGGTCTGGTGCTGATCATGCCCGGTGGCGCAGCCATTCGCCGGGGCCTGGCCGAGGCCGAAGCCGGCGCAGAAACCGAATAAGTACGGGGATCCACCTGGGCCCGGTTGACCCGGATGCCCTTGGGCGCTCCAATACCCGGCGGCTT
>JAESRM010000320.1 GCA_016764635.1 Planctomycetota bacterium | reverse complement strand
GCAGCAAGTGAACGCGCTACTGGCCGCGATCGAAGGCTCTGGCCGGCCAACCATCTTGGCCGGGGACTTCAATGCCGTTCCCGGGGACCTGTCCACAGACATCTTCCTGTGCGACGGATGGAACAACCTGGGTGATTATCAGGATCACACTTTCCCCGCGGACAAACCCGATCGAACCATCGACTACATCATGATCAAGGGATTCCAGAACCCGTCGGGGCAAACCCAGGTCCTTGTGGAAACGATCGCGTCCGACCACCGACCCATTCGCGCCTCGCTGCGGTTCGATGGCTGATGGGTCCACCGCCCACCAGAAAGTAGTTGATCGAGGACTCGTCTGAGCCAGATCTAATCGGCGACACATGCGGGCGGAGCACTGATAATGCAGCGCCCCAGTCGCTTGTGCCTCCGGATTTCGTCCTGGCTAAGTAGCGGGTTTATGGAAATCAAACTAGGATAGACAGCGATCATTCTTATCCATTGTACGCCCGTAGCCATGAACCCATTTGTCCCGTTCCTCCGACCCTGCGCCGCCCTGATTCTTGCATGCTGGCTTCCATCGCTAGCGATCGCCCAGGGGAGCGTCCATTCCTGGGGAGATGACCAGCATGGCCAGGTTTCGAACACACCGGGTGGAGCCGGTTTCACACAGGTGGCCGCAGGCTCCAATCACTCACTGGCTCTGGGTGCAAATGGCTCCATTGCGTCTTGGGGGAGGGATCAATTTGGGCAGATAGCCAGCACACCAAGCGGTCCTGGATTTCAGCAGATCGACGCGGGCGAATGGCACTCCATGGCCTTGCGCGCAGACGGTTCCATCGAGTCTTGGGGGAGGGACAGTCGCGGGCAAATCTCGGGTTCACCTAGTGGTGCAGGGCATCTTCAAGTGGCGGCCGGCCGGGAGCATTCGCTAGCCCTAAATTCAGCCGGTGCTATCGTTGCGTGGGGAAGAGATCTTGGAGGCCAAGTTTCGAATCGACCCACTGGGATCGGATTCTTGCAGGTGGATGGAGGGTTCGAACACTCTGTAGCCTTACGGGCCGATGGCTCCATCGTCACATGGGGAAATGATCTGTTTGGGGTGGTGTCCGGCACACCAAGTGGCACCGGATTCACTCAATTGTCCTCGGGCCCCGAGCATGTCTTGGCCTTGCGTACCGACGGCTCCATCGCTGCGTGGGGCTTCAACGGATTCAATCAGATAGCCGACACGCCTAGCGGAATAGGTTTTGTTCGCGTTGCCGCGGGCCTTTCCAACTCGTTTGCCCAGCGCGCCGACGGCTCTTTTGTCATGTGGGGATCGGACCAAGCTGGACAGATATCAAGCGCACCCACCGGGGCAGGGTTCACGCACCTGGACGGCGGAGTCGGTCACGGGTTAGGACTGCTAGACACAAGCGCAGGCACAGCGTTCTGCGCACCCGCTGCGACGAACTCATCGGGCTCATCCGCAGAACTCACGGGGACGTGGAATTCCAATGCGGGATCCGGCCTTCATCTGGATGTCCACGGAGGAGTACCCGGACTGTTGATCTTCGTTCTCGTGGGCAACGATCCCACGCCGGGTATACAGATCAGCGGTGGATTGTTTTGCCTCGGCGGCAGCACCCAGTTCTTTCGGTACAACGCCTCCGGAACGCCCATGAACTCCATCGCGGCTTTTGATGGATCGGGCGTGATGGTCAACCTTTCTGGTACTTCAACCACAGGTTTTGGATTCGATGTTCCGGGCACAATACCCAATACCAACCCGATCTCGATCATGGCGGGCGATACCTGGCACTTTCAAGGCTGGTACAGGGATACGCCAGCTGGAGCCGGTTCGTCGAACTTTACAAACGGTTTGAGCGTGACCTTTTAATGCCGTTGATACCGCGATACCGCCGAAAGATCACTGGGCACTAAGCGTCAAAGGTGACGACCGTCGCTGGGTGATCCCATGCATCTAACACTTTGAGCAGGTCCGCTGTGCGGATTCTGGTGCTGTGAGTATTGCGGCAGGGGTGCAGGTAGATCCACTCTTCCTGTAATAGGCTCTGATCGACAATGATCTGTACCTTGCGCCCGTGGTCATTGATAACGGCTAGTGGGCTCACTGAGCCCGGCACCACTCCTAAGAACTTGGCCATGCGATCCGTGCTGCCAAAAGCGAAGTGCCCACCAGTCAATTGTAGCTTGTCGCGTAACGCGCGTAGGTCTACCGTGCGATCGTGTGCGATCACCGCCAAGAACATGCGTCCCTTTTTGTTGCGGAGAAAGAGATTCTTTGTGTGAGCCCCAGGGTCTTTGTATTTGACTGTCTGCGCTTCCTCGACTGTGAAGAGCGGCTCGTGGGTGAAGGTCTGCTGCTCTACACCCAAGGCCTCGAGAGCTTCTAAGACTTGGTTCGCTGTGCAGGCCACCTGGCCATTTTCTAGCACGACATTTTCAGGGTCTGGACGGTCTGAGTGGCTCAATTTGTATTTCCGATTGTGGTTTTGAAAGCTCACCAACATGATACCGAGTCTTGATCGATCGCTGTAACTTTGTGCACGTAGGGCAACTTGAACGGGGCGACAGGTCGCGGAGGCCTTGCGCAGGAGAGCTAGGCGGAGTTGGTGTGGGGCTCCCACGGCAAGTCCGACTCAGTCGGCGGGCGCCGGGGCTCGAGTGGAGTCACTTCGGTGGGCAGACCAAAGTGCGCGAGTATGCGGCGGATGGCGGCAGGGTTCCTCCAGTAAGTGACAATCCTGCTAGACTGCCTGTCCTCGATCGACGCCGTCGTCCTAACTCTCGTATCAAGTTCTATGCACGCAATCCTGCTCCCCCTGCTTTTATCCTGCTTTGCTTCGGAGTCCCCTGGCCCTGCGCCGGACTCGAACACAACCGCTTTTGTCGGCGCGCACGTGATCACGATCTCGAGCGCTGAAATCAAAGATGGGGTCGTGCTCATCAAGGATGGCAAAATCACCGCGGTGGGCTCGCGAGATTCGGTCGAGATCCCTTCCGGGGCTACGGTCGTGGACGTGAGCGGGCGTATTTTGATGCCCGGCTTGGTCGATACGCACTCGCACGTGGGCGGTGGTTGGGGTGCTGATGGTTCGGAACCGATCCAGCCTGATGTGGAGGTTTACGACGCCATCGACGTGCACAACACGGGTTTCCAGCGCGCACAAGCGGGCGGCATCACGGTGGCCAATGTGATGAGTGGTTCGGGTCACTTGATGAGTGGCAAGACGGCCTACCTGAAGCTGACCGACGCGAACACGATCGACGGTTGGGCGGTGCGCGATGCGGATGGCAAGCCCATGGGCGGCATGAAAATGGCCAATGGCAGCAACTCGCAGAAGAAGGCTCCCTTCCCGGGCACCCGTGGCAAATCGGCCGCGCTGGTGCGCAAAGTGTTTCTCGAAGCTCAGGTTTATCAAGCCAAGCTCAAGGCTGCCAAATCGGACCCGGACAAAGCGCCCGAGCGTGACCTGGGCATGGAGGCTTTGATCGAAGTGCTCGAGGGCAAGCGCATCGTGCATCACCACACACACCGGCACGACGACATCATGACCGTGCTTCGTCTGCGCGAGGAGTTCGGCTTCCGGGTCGTGCTGCACCACGTCAGCGAGGCTTGGAAAGTGGCGGACGAAATCGCGGCGGCCGGGGTCGGCTGCTCTATGATTCTGGTCGATAGCCCGGGCGGCAAGCTCGAGGCACGCGATCTGGGTTTCGAGTCCGGAGGCGTTCTCGAGCGCGCGGGCGCGCAGGTGGCTTTCCACACCGACGATTGGATCACGGACTCRCGCCACTTCCTGCGCATGGCTGCCCTGGCGGTACGCGCGGGAATGAGTCGCGACGGCGCCCTGCGCGGCCTGACCATTGTGCCCGCGCGCATGCTGGATCTGGGCGATCGAATCGGCTCCATCGAAGTGGGCAAGGATGCGGACTTGATCCTGTTGGACGGGGACCCGTTCAGTGTGTACACCAAAGTTCAAGAGACCTGGGTCAATGGCATCCGCGTCTTCGATCGCAGCAATCCTGAGGACTTGCTCTACGCGACCGGCGGCATGGGCGCCGGTCAATCCCGAGCCCACACGTCGTGCTGCGACGGGGAGGCCAACTGATCATGCAACTCACCAAACTATTCAYTCCTCTCGTTTTGGCGGCCGTCGCTTGCGCGCTGCCCGTAACCGGTTCCGCGAAGTGGACCGCGGGCGATTCAGCTCCTGAGAACACGAACGGCAACCTCGTGGTACACGCAGCGGAACTGCACACGGTCTCCGGCGCGGTGCTCAAGGAYGCCGTGGTCGTCATTCGGGACGGCAAAATCGTCGCCATCGGCTCTTCAGACTCGGTCCAGCGACCCGATGGTTTCCCCGTCATCGAAGTCCCGGTCGCCACACCTGGACTGGTGGATGCGCACACGGTGGTGGGCTTGGCCGGYTACYTGAACCAGGACCACGACCAGGATCAGCTCGAGCGCTCGGAGCCCATGCARCCCGAGTTGCGCGCCCTCGACGCTTACAATGCACGCGAGCCACTGATCGATTGGGTGCGCTCGTTCGGGGTGACCACCCTGCACACGGGTCACGGTCCCGGCGCGCTCATTTCGGGCGAAACCATGATCGTCAAGACCCGTGGCAACACGGTCAGCGACGCCATGATCGTTCCGCGCGCCATGATCGCGGCCACCCTCGGCGACTCCGCGAAAGTGCATGACGGCAAGTCGCCAGGAACGCGCGGGAAACAGGTGGCCATGCTGCGCCAGCTCTTTGTGAAAGGTCAGGGCTACGCGGCCAAAAAAGCCGCGGACAAAGATGTCGATTTCGACCTGCGCATGGAAGCCGTCGGGCGTCTCCTGCGCAAGGAGCTGCCTCTGATGGTCACCGCCAACCGCCACCAGGACATCTTGGCCGCGATTCGCTTGGCCCAGGAGTTTGACCTGTGCCTGGTGCTCGACGGCGCCTCCGAGGCTTACCTGCTGTTGGACGAGATCAAGCAAGCGGGCGTGCCCGTGATCGTGCACCCGACCATGCAGCGCGCCACGGGTGAAACCGAAAACCTCAGCATGGARACCGCRTCCAAACTCCAKGCMGCYGGAATTCCCTTCGCCCAGCAAAGCGGCTTCGAGTCCTACGTGCCCAAGACCCGCGTGGTGCTGTTCGAGGCAGCCATCTCGGCCGCCAACGGCCTCGACCGTGCACAGGCCCTGTACTCGATCACGCTCGGTGCGGCTCGGATCCTAGGCGTCGACAAACGGGTCGGTTCCTTAGAAGTCGGCAAGGACGGCGACCTCGCTTTCTACGACGGCGACCCCTTCGAGTACACGACCCACTGCCTTGGCACAGTCATCGAAGGCCAGGTCGTCAGCACCCAAAAGCGCTGATCCGAATCCGGGTTCCATTCGAACGGCCCGCTGAACCTCACCAGGGTTCGGCGGGCCGTTGTCGATGGGGGATCGCTCCTACGCCGAGGAGTTGTGATCCAAGTGAGTGGGGCGCTAGGTGGAGAGGAATTCCAAAGGAGCCGTTTCGGCAGGGAGTTCCATGGTCCTCTTCCCGAAACCTTGCCCTTTCGCG
>JAESRM010000319.1 GCA_016764635.1 Planctomycetota bacterium | reverse complement strand
TTCCTGGGCCCCAACGGCGCGGGCAAGTCCACGACCATGAAGATGATCACCGGATTTTTGAGCCCGGATGCGGGCCGGGTGACGGTGTCGGGATACGACGTGTCCAAGAACCCCATCGCGGTCAAAGCCAGGATCGGCTACTTGCCCGAAGGCGCCCCGCTCTACCCTGACATGACGCCCGATACCCTGCTGCACTTCTCCGGAAGGGCACGAGGAATGGGCAAGAAAGCCCTCGATACGGCAGTCGACCGGGCCATCAACCTTCTCGAATTGCAAAAGGTCCGCTTTCAGCGCATCGAGACCCTATCCAAAGGATTCAAGCGGCGCGTGGGCCTGGCCCAGGCCATCCTGCACGATCCCGAGGTTCTGGTGCTCGACGAACCCACCGACGGCTTGGACCCCAACCAAAAGGAGCAGGTGCGCAACCTGATCCGCTCCATGGCCCCGGGCAAAACGATCATTCTCTCCACGCACATTCTTGAGGAGGTCGAAGCGGTTTGCACCCGCGTCGCAATCCTCTCGAACGGGGCCCTGTGCTTCAACGGTTCCCCCGCCGACCTGCGCAAGAGTTCGCGCTTCGCCGGCGCGGTGGAGATTCGCTTCCAAGCGGAGATCCCCTCCGAGGCGTTCCTGCAACTTTCCAACCTGCCCGGCGTGGCTTTGGTCGAGCCCCTGGACGAGGACGAAGCGCACCGTGGCTTCCGCATTTTCCCGGAGTCCGGGCAAACCATTCTGCATGCGGTCTCGGACAAAGCCCGCGATCGTTCCTGGTCCCTGGAGGACATGCACGTGGACCGCGGCCGACTGGACGACGTCTTCCGCACCATCACCCTCGGCCACGGGACTCCGGTCCAAAAGGAGGAGATCTAACCCATGCGTGGAACACTCACCATTTTTCGGCGCGAACTGGGCGGCTACTTCGGCACCCCGGTGGCGTACGTTTTCCTGATCATTTTTCTCGTGCTGAGCGGCTATCTGACCTGGGTCATGGGCGGCTTCTACGAACGGGGACAAGCGGACCTGCGCGCTTTTTTCGCGGTCCACCCGCTGCTGTACCTAGCACTGATTCCGGCCCTTTCCATGCGCCTCTGGGCAGAGGAACGTCGCTCGGGCACGATCGAGTGTTTGCTGACCCTGCCAATCTCCATGGGCGGCGCGGTACTCGGAAAGTTCCTGGCGGCCTGGGCCTTCATTGGCGTGGCGCTGCTCTTGACCACCACCAACTGGATCTCCGTGGCTTACTTGGGCAATCCCGACCACGGGGTCATCTTCGCCGGTTACGTGGGTTCGTTCCTGATGGCAGGCGCCTACTTGGCGATCGGTTCCCTGGTCTCCGCTTTCACGAAGAACCAGGTCATCGCTTTCGTGATCTCCCTGATCGTCTGCCTGCTCTTTTTCCTGGCGGGGCAACCCGGGGTGATCGATGTGGCGCGCACGTTCCTACCGGAGTCCATGGTCGAATGGGTGCGCTCCATGAGCCTCTCCACCCACTTCAGCGCCATCTCGCGCGGGGTGCTGGACTTCCGCGACATCGTCTTCTTCCTGTCGTTCATCGGCCTGTTCCTGTTCGCCAACGCCGTGGTCGTAGATCACACCAAGGCCCGCTAGGCCGCCACTTCAAGGCACGAAAATGGGTAAGAAACTCTTCTCAATCACCGGGCTGCTCGTGGCCCTGTTGCTCTTCATTGCGGTCAACAGCTTCTCGGATACGGCCCTGCGCAAGATGCGTATGGACCTGACCCAGAACGGCCTCTACAGCCTCTCCGAAGGATCAAAAAATATCCTGGGCAAGCTGGACGAAGCGCTCGACCTCAAGTTCTTCTACAGCAAGTCGACCGCGCCGGATGGCTCCCCCATTCCGGCCTACGCCCAGCGCGTGCACGAATTGCTCGAGGAATACGAGGCCAAGTCAGGCGGCAAAATTCGGCTGGAAGTCATCTACACCGAACCTTTCTCGGAAGCCGAGGACGTGGCTACCCAAGCGGGGCTTGCTGGCTACGCGATCAACGGCGCCGGGGATAAATTATTCTTCGGTCTGCTCGGCACGAACAGTGTGGACGACCGCGAGGTCATCCCCTTCTTCGAACCCAGCCGCGAAGCCTCGCTCGAATACGACATCACCCAGTTGATCTATCGTTTGAATACGGTGGACCGCACCCTGATCGGAGTCCTCTCGAGCCTGCCCATGGACGGCGGAGGCCCTGACCCGCGCACGGGCCAATCCGGCCCACGCTGGGCCCTCTACGACTACATCGAACAAACGCAAGAAGTGCGCACCCTGACTCCCACGCTCACCTCGATCGACGAGGACGTGGACGTTTTGATGGTCGTGCATCCCCAGGCCCTGCCGGAGAGCGCGCGCTACGCCATCGACCAGTTCGCCCTGCGCGGCGGTCACATTTTGGCCTTCGTGGATCCCTACTGCTGGCTGCAACCCGTGGACCCCGCCGACCCGAACGGCGCCATGGCCGCGGACCGTTCTTCGAATCTGGATCACCTGCTCGCCTCCTGGGGAGTGGCCATGGATCACAAGTTGATCGCGGGCGACCGGGACAAGGCCCAGGCCGTGGCAGCCGGGGTCTACCTGCCCGTGTTCATGGGTTTGGGCCAGGACAGCCTGGACCCGGAGGACTTCACCACGCGCGGGCTCTCCCAGGTTCACATGTTGACGCCGGGTGCTTTTGAGGCCCTGCCCAATTCCGGAGTCACTATAGATCCCTTGATCTTCACCACCGAAGCAGGCGCGGGCACCATGGATGCCACCATGCTGCAATTCGGCATGGGCGATCCGGCGCGTTTATCGGAGATGTTTGCCCACGACGGACAGCCGCGCAATTTGGCCATTCGCGTCGGAGCCCCCTCCATCGCCTCCGCTTTCCCGGACGGGCCCCCCGTGCGGGAGGGCGCCGATTCGGAAGCCCAGATCGCCGCGCACTTGTCCCAGTCCAGCGCGCCCTTTCACGCGGTGCTCGTGGCCGATGTGGACATGCTCTTCGACCAACTCTGGGTGCAACGCGCCGGTCCTTACCTGATGCCCAGCTCGGGCAACGGCAGCCTAGTGGTCAACATCCTCGAAAACCTAAGCGGCTCCTCGGACCTGATCGGCCTGCGCAGCCGCGAGGGATTTGCACGGCCATTCACCAAGAAGGCCGAATTGGAAATGGCCGCGCGCGATCGCTTGCAGGCCAAGCAGGACGAGCTCGAAGCCGAGATTCGCAAGACGGAAGATCGTTTGGCCTACCTGCAGGCGCCCAAGGAGGCCGCCGGGGAATTGCTGCTCGACGAGGAACAAACCAGGGAGCTGGAGAAGTTGCAGGACACCATGGTGCAGCAGCGCCGGGAAAGTCGTGAGGTGCGCAGACAGCTCAACTCGGAAATCAAAGCCTTGGGCACGCGCCTCAAGATCTTCAACACCCTGCTGGTTCCAGCCCTATTGCTGCTGCTAGCCCTGTTCTCCGCCGTCGCAGGCAAACGCACGAGGAACGCCTGATGAATTCCAAGACACTGGCAATGATGGTGTTGGGCGCTGGCCTTTTGTGGGGTGCCACGCGGCTCTTGAGCACGGACTCCCCCACGGAGCCAACCGGACGCGGCGCCCAAGAGCGCTTGTTCCCTGGCCTCGAGAAGAACGTCAACCAAGTGCACACCCTGCGCTTGGAACTGCGCGCAGGCACCTTCCATTTCGTGCGCAATTCCGAAGGCACTTGGGGTCTCAAGGAACGCTCCCAATTCCGCGCGGACCACGGCAAGCTGGACGGTTTGGTGCTCGCGCTCGCGCGCTCGAAGAGGCTCGAGCAAAAGACAAGCAAGCCCGGGCGGTACTCCGCATTGGGTTTGGACTCTGAAGGTGACGAGGACGCGCGGCCCGCGCTCGTGCGCATCACCGACGGGGCCGGAAAATCCTTGGCCGCCCTCTGGGTGGGCCAGCGACGGGATCGCTCGGCCTCCGAGGCCTACTTCGTGCGCATCGACGGGGAGCCTTCCTGCTGGGCGGCTTCCGGCAATTTGGGGCTAGATTCATCCATGGTGGATTGGCTCGACAGCACCCTGGTGGACCTGGCATCCGACCAGGTGCGCCGCGTGAGCATCACGCAACCGGACGGGGAGCAAGTCCTGCTCGAACGCGGCGCAGACGCCGCGCCGAACACGCCTCTGACTATCGCCAACCTGCCCGAAGGCAAGGAACCGCAGAGCGAATGGGTCACCTCGCGCTTCGCTTCAGCCTTGCAAGGCCTCAAGTTGCAAGATGTCAAACCGTCCAGTGCGCTGGTCGTGCCGGCCGGGGAACTCACGCGCTGTGAGGTCTGGACCACCGACCACCTGCTCGTCACCGTGTCGACTTGGGAGGCCGAAGGACTGCTGCACGCAGTCCTGCAAGCCGAATATCAAAGCGCAGGGGCGGCCACCGAACAGGCGGACCGCGCACGGGTAACGGCTTTGGCCCTGTCCATGAATCAGCGCTTCGATGGTTGGGTATTCATCCTGCCTAGCTGGAAAGGCAGCGCCCTGCGGGGCCGCATGGCCGAGCTGCTCAAGGCCGAGGGCGACACGGCGGATCCCTTCGGGACCCCGGGTCCTGAGCTTGGAGCCGGCCCCACCGAGCATGTGATCACGGTCGACAACGCCCCCGCGGCGGAACCCGAAGACGTGGACGGGGCCCCCGAGAAGTCGCTGGAGGACCCGCCCGCTCCCAAGCCCGAGAGCGACGCCGCCCCCGATAAGGCGGATACGGCCGCTCCCGTGTTCGAAATTGATCCAAACAGCGTGGAAAGCGACAAAAAGGCGAAAGCGGGTTCAGGCTCGCCGCCCGAGTAGGCGAAAGAAAGAATCTGCCGGTGCGGGTGAAAAGTCTACGCATCGGTTCGGGGCCCGGAACGTTGTCACTAAAGTGACGTCGTTTCGGGCTCTATTTTTTTGATGCTGCTAGCCCCTTCCCTTAGSCCGCCCGTGCGGGAATCATACGGGCCGTCGGGCCCGAGCCGTCTGGCGCCCCCTGCCATGACCCCCCCCNGAGCGACCTCCAGCCAGCCCGTGACCATGGGCCGCATCTTCCGTCTGTGGAGTCCCCTGGCGCTCTCATGGCTGTGCATGGCCATCGAGCTGCCCCTGATCACCGCGGTCATCGGGCGCATGCTGGACTTCAAAGTTCAGATGGCGGCGGTGAGCTCCATCGCCTTCCCCCTGGCGTTGCTGATCGAAGGTCCCGTGGTCATGTTGCTGTCGGCTTCCACGGCGCTCTGCCGGGACCGCCAGAGTTTCGACCAGGTGCGCCGCTACGCGCTCTTTCTGGGTGTGGCCCTCTCCGGGGTGCATGCCTTGGTTTGCTTGCCCGCTCTGTATGACCCAATCACCCAGGGTCTGATCGGAGCCGACCCTGCCGTGGCCGCGGCGGCTTACCCCGCCATGTTGGCCATGATCCCCTGGACCGTTGCCATCGCGTACCGGCGCTTCCACCAAGGCGTGCTGATCCGGGCCGAGCGCGGCGCGGGCGTGACCCAAGGAACCCTGGTTCGGCTGCTAGCCGACATCTCGGTGCTGGTCCTGTGCTACCAATTCCAAGTCCCC
>JAESRM010000362.1 GCA_016764635.1 Planctomycetota bacterium | reverse complement strand
GGCTCGGGTGGGTTTGGGTGGGCAGGGTGTCCAGAAGGTCCTCGACGGAATCGAGGATCATGGCGCCGTGATCGAGGAACTTGGCGGTCCAGTTGATGTCGGGGTTGTCGACGAGGGAGCGGGTCAGGAACAGGCTGCGACCCAGGCGTAGGGCTTCCCAGCCTTGTGAGATGCAACCGCTTTTTGTGCCGGCTTCGATGATGACCGTGGCGTGGCTGATCAGGGCCATGGTGCGGTTGCGCTTGGGGAAGCAGCTCGGGAAGGTTTCACTGCCGGGCGCGAATTGGGAGACGAGCAAGTGGTCTCGGGCGATGGTCTGTTGCAGCTCGCGGTGGGCTGCGGGGTAGACTCGTTCGAGAGGTGTGCCGATGACTGCGATGGTGCGGCCTCCGGCTGCCATCGCGCTCGTGTGCGCGGTGTGGTCGATGCCTGCGGCCAGTCCGCTGACTACGAGAACGTCGTTTTGCACCAGGAGGTGCGCGAGGTTGTTGGCGCGCTGGATGCCTGGCTTGGTGGGCTTGCGAGTTCCAATGATCGACACGCGCGGTATGAAGCGCAGCAGGGACGTGTCGCCTTGGGTGTACAAGAATTCCGGCGCGTTCTTGGCCTCCCAATCATTGAGCGGGCCCAAGAGGGCTTCTGTGGATTGGGGAGTGTTGGGCTTCACTCCCCCAGCGTACCTGGATGCTGAGCGGATTGTCGGGAATGGGGCTTCGGCAGGTCTGGGTGAAGGTCACTGCGGCAACCGGGGATGTGGCCTGTGCGGGCCTACGCCAGCGGAGGGAGCGAGACTCTTCACGCTTGCCTTCCCTTCGAACTTGTAAGTAGCCCTTACAGGTTGCAGCCTCTGTCATGGAGATCTTGGGCATTCAAGTCCAGGTGTGCGGGATGACCGACTCCTACGCTTGCTGGCTTCATGGGGAATTGTGTGCTGGCGACTTCTCGCCCGGTCACTTTCACCTAGAGAGGCTCCAAATTCTGATAGCTCGTCTAGGAGCCCCGTGCGCGCTACTGATCTGAACCCACCCCCGCTTCTCAAAGCCTTACAACCCCACACGCAGAGTCGCTGAGTTGGCTACCCCTGGGACCAAGGTCATGCGCACCTCCGCCCCCGGACAAGTGATGCGGAAGGGACCTTCGGGAAGCACCGGGATCACGAACTTACCTTGAGCATCGGTGCGCCAACTGGCGGGCATGGGATCCAAAGCGCCCAACTCCCACCAACGCTTGATGTCCTTGTCGTAATCCAGGGACCAGACCGTGATGGGCTGATCCGCCAGCGGTTGACCCGCAGAGTTCTCAACCAAAACCTCCAAGTTCGCGAGCCTCGGAATCTTGATGCGCGTGATGGGCGCGTCGACGGTGGCTTCGAAGAGCTTATTGAAGGGCCAATGGCCGGGCAGATAAACACGCAGCAAGTACGAACCTGAGCTGAGCTTGCTGAACGTGGTCCGCCCCTGGGAGTCCGTCGTATGGGTAGGCGAAACTTCCACTTCGATAGGATCCCCCGCAATGTGACAAGGCTGCCCCACCAACGGACCGGAAGGATCATAAAGTTCCACGCGAAGGCTGGCATTGCAGTGCAAGACCACATCACGCGGCTGTTCAGGATCCGCCGAAGCCTCTGGCATGGATACATTCCAAGCCACCTCCCCACTTTGAGTCTGAATGCAAAGAAAGAGCGGCGTGTCGTCCGCCGGGAAGACGTCAACCTCACCATTGGCGCCGCTGCTGTACGTACCCGCAAGCAGCCCATTGTTGTGATGCGTATGAACCGTGGCGCCGGGATAGGCTTCCCCGGACTCACTTGCGAGGCGCAAACGAATGGGCTCAGAGTCGATGGACAGCTCAATCCGGTTTTGCTGATTGGCTTCGACTTGAACGAAGCGCGTGAGCAGGATGGCTCCTACACTATCCTGAATTCGAAGGGCGTAGATGCCAGGCCGCAGCCAAGGAAAAGAGACCTGGCCATCACTGGGGATCGGAATCTGCCGGGACAATCTCACATCATTCGCTTTGGGACGCGGACGGAGTTCTGCAAAGAGCGTTCCCTCATCCGCCGCGTCAATGTCCAGGATCTGCACTTCCAACTGCTCGTTTCCACCTAGGTCGAACGCCGTTGCTGCGGCCGCACCATGCTTGAGAGAAACAGATGCGAATCCCGTGCTTCCGTCGGGAAGATCGACCTGAAGGAAGTGATTGCCCTCTGACATTTCGGGCTGAACCWSGAGAMCSKCNATCMTYAMNNGACMNGTYCTRSMRTNCSWRCMRKCCWGACRGYAGWGYKNNCNGSTGNGYKGSKCGMAACCTGGTTGGTGATCGATTCGAAAGTGAATCGCGCCAACTGGTTTCAGCACAATGGTCCCCACATCGGTCACGCCGTCAGATTCGAAGGGCCGATCCACTTGCACCGTTGTGTAACCCAGGCCGCCGACCATGAATTGCGCCCGACCGGAAGCCCCTGGAACTGGGCCCTCAAACCATCCAGCTCTATCGACCGCCCAGCGGATTCCAACCGGCTGGTTTCCCACCAAGGCCTGCACAAAGGCGCCACCTGGAACAACGCCATGGGAGTCCAAGACACGACCTCGCACCCGCTCGTACGGCTTCAATTCCAACATCACGGATGCGGTCTCTACCGCCAACACCTCCACGATACTCGCAGGAGAGTACACCTCGTTAGGACCGATAGCTGTGACCATCGTTGGACCCAAGGGTAGACCAGAAACCCTGAAGCGCCCTGCCTTTGCCCCTTGAATGGACCACCGCAAAACCTGTGTTGCATCACTCAAGGGCCATGCCAGCACTTCAAAGCTGCTGACCGGATCTCCTTGCTGGGTGCAGATACCAGACAAACCGCCTCCAGGAGCTAGCGAGAAATAGAGTGCCTCAGGGCTTGATTGCGGCAAGGCTATTTCAGCCGTCATTCCTCGAAAACCTGGAGCTTGAGCTTCCAAATGAACCGGACCTGAAGGGCAACCACGCAGGCGCGCAATCCCCCCAGCGTACGTATGTGTCGTGAGACGGTGGGCTCCGATTTCGTCGGCCCAGTGCACGGAGAATCGCGCGTCCACGATCGGGTCGCCTTGCTGATCGGTGATCACCGCCCACAAGTCCTGGCTCGACGTCACCTCAAGCCCAAGGTCGTGAATACTTCCTGCGCTTGGTGCCACAAGCTGGGTACGCACGCCGCTCCACCCTCCCCCGCGGGCGGAAAACACAAAACGATCYTCCCCCAGCAATGGAATGTCAAAAGGACCCCAGTTCATGAGTTCGTCAACGGGGTAAGAATAGGTTCGAGCAACCAAACCACCTTTCATCGCCTGCACCAAAACTCTGCCATGGGCCCCTACCTCCGGCGATTCCTCAACGACGACTTGGCCTGTAACTCGAAAGGTTTGCACCAATGAAAGAGTGAGCGCCCCGGTCAAAGAACCACGCCAAACCGAACTGACAAAGCGCCCCTTGCTAGCAAAGATCGCCACAGGCCCGGTCCCCGCTGTRAAGGCCACCATTCCGCCCTCTCCAGTCACGCCCTCTAGCTGCATGAATTCTGCCCCATGCTCTTCAACGTTCAAACCAAAGAACCCACGATCAGCCGGGCGAGTCCCACGGACTGAGACGAGCGCCCCCATGATCGGATGCCCCTCACCGTCCACTACCTTCACTGGAATTGCATCGGCCGATTCCAGAACCCAGCGCTGGGCTTTTGGCCATTCTTCAGGGTTTACGTCCAAGACAATTAGGCGCGGAATGAATCCAACCTTGGAAAGCCACAAGTACGTATTCGGGCCTGCGCTCTGAAGCACCTCAGGAAAGCCAAAGCGCCCCTTGCCATCGGTAAGGCTCTGCTCGCTCTCGCCACCAAACTGAATCAGACTCGGATCCCACTCCACGGCGTTGGGTCCCACCAAATCACCGGGTAAAGCATTCCATCTCACGCGGACTCCTTCAATGCCACGATCATGATCATCCACCACAGCCGCCCCAATACCCCGGGTGCCCGAGACCGGCGACCTGGCGAGCTTCCCACCTGCCGAATCTAAGGCAGATCCTGATTCTTGCTCTCCAAAACCAGGCGCAACCGTCCCAGCTCCCCCTAACGTTTGCTCAATCCCCGGATCAGCCTCGGAGGAACCGTTCCACGTCAATATCAGGGCAAAGCAGGCAACTACTGCCAATACCACACAAGCAGACTTTGTTCGCATGAGCGATTAGGGAAACCGGAGACTCTCCGGAGGAGCCTTTGCCTTCTGCGGAACAATCTTCTTGCTACTGGGCAGTATCCCACCTTGGAATGCCCAAGTCGCCCCAGCCGAACCTAGGCAGAAAACTAGGATGACGAGCTGAACCACTCGGCGCGTTCTGGAAGGCATGTTTGATTGTCTGGCTTTCATGGCTGACCCTAGTCTAGGAAAAACTGCAGGACCTGTTGACCTGTTTGTGATTTTGGGCGGAACCCTTTCAATGCGGTGGCGCTCACAAGCCTCTTAGCCCCCTGAACGTCACTGGTTCGAAGCGCACTCCGCAAGTCTTGGCCAACAAACCCCGACTCTAAGGCAATGAGAATTTTCTCCGCACCTGCTACAAGATCCAACCGCCCACTCGCAAGCGAAGAGATCAAAGTGAATATCGCGACCCGCCCATCGCTCGGGTTCGAGGACAAAGATGCCCCATAGGCCTTGGCCGCACGCACATACTCAGCTTGATCCCAATAGAGCAGAGCGCGATTTGCTGCAGCGATCGCCCGGTTGTAGTCCGAGCTACCAAGACTCTCCACAGAGGCCAGCACCTCGATTGCAGGAGCCAAGCGCCCAACAGACTGATACGCCAGCCCGAGCACGATTCGTGCCCGACTGGAGGGAAGGAGATTCAAAGCAAGCTTGAGATCCCCCACTGGATCTCCCGTACTCATGATTACCGAGCAGATGTCCTGATTCACGGATGAGAGCTTTCGGGCAGCACCCGCTACGCATTCCGCGTCCGCTGACGCTGCGCAATCGGCATTGGAATTGACGAGCTTTGCCTGGCCCCATTCTGAATCTCTAACACTCCGAAATGCGCGCGCATACAAAAAGCCCTCGACCTGTTCGCGATAGGCTCGGATGAGTTTTCTTTCGGCGGCGCTTAGGAAGGGTTCTTTGCCGGTTAGGGGTTGTTCGGTGGATTGGGCGGGGCCGAGTTGGATGCCTTGGGCGAAAAGTTTGGATTGGGGGTCGGATTGCACCTTGGCTAGGACTTCTAGCATGTCTTGGGTGACGGGGTCTTGTGCGCTCATAGTAGGTCCTCCAGGTTGGGTCCGATGTAGGGCGGGTCTGGGGTGAGAAGGGTTTGCAGGGCTTGTTGAGCTTGTTGCTTGACGTGATCGGGGGAACCTAGGCCCTTGTAGATGCATTCGTCCAAATCAATGCGTTCCACGAAGATCGCGAAGAAGGCTTGGCGTCGGTCGAAAGGCAGGCGGTTGAACCGTACGGCGGCCGCAACGACCGCGTCAGGATCGACACCATAGGATTGGGCCAAACCTAAGTGCCTGGGTTCTACCGGTTCGGGTTGTGCAAGGCCGTGCAAATATGCCTCTTC
>JAESRM010000204.1 GCA_016764635.1 Planctomycetota bacterium | reverse complement strand
AGGAACGCCCTAAACCCACCAGGCGTGCCCGGCTGCACCTTATCCAGCAATCCGCCGGCCTTATAGGTCTCCAACAAAACCTCCTGCACCGCATCAGCCACCGCATCGCTCAAACGCCCCTGCTTCCAGCGAGCCCGCAAGTAAGCCTCAATCACCACCGTATAGCGCGCCGCAAACTGCGCACGCGCCTCATCCTGGCCAGCGGCAGCATCGAGGACTAATGTCCAACAGGTCTCAGCGGGGTGATGGGGCATACCGCCGCATGGTACACCATTCACGGAATGGGGCCAGGAAGGGCGATGGCGCGCCCGTGGGCTTCGCGCCCACCCAACAAAGTCTGCGGCGAGGGCTGAACGGGACATATTGCTTGCTACATTGGTCGCATGTACCGATCGACCCTCGCTCTTCTTGTCCTCGTAATCCTCATTTCAGCCCGTTCTGCCACGGGAGCCGTTCAGGAATCAAGTACCCGTCAACAGGCGTATGAGGACCTGCTCAGCGAAAAAGCAACGGCTGATAAGTTGCTCAAAACCTACAACAAACATGTCAGCGCTCTTTGGGAGATTGAAAAGGATTGGCCCGAATATGTCGCGTGCGAGAGCTGCGTGGAGGCTCTTTGCAGTGAGCACTTAGCCGGCGATGATGCGGCCTTGCTCAAAGCCAATTCCGAATGGCCCAAGGCTTCGGACAATGTCCGGCTGGGAATGATCCTGACCCTGGGGAAGTCCAGTTCCGGCCACCACAACCGTGGCAACAAGGAGGTTTTGACTTTCTTGGTGGAGGTCATCAACACCGCCGAATCCTGGCACTTGCGGTCCGCCGCAATGCTCGCCATCGGGCACCAACCTAACGCGGCAGACTCGCTAGATGACTTGAAGGCGCACTTGCTCAAGCGTGGCGAGCCCTTCCGTGAGGCCCGCAAGGCAGTCAGCGGGGCCCAGTGGGGTCTCCGGAGGATGGAGCGCATCAATGCGCGCTCAGACAATCAGATCACCCAGATCGAAACCGAGAGTGTTCTGATCATCGAACGCATGCGCTTGACTCCGCTATTGGCCGAGCTCGTTCGCGAAGCAGCGCAGTGGGGCGCCCTCGTCACCACCATCGGGCGCTGCAAGTCGCCCGAGGCCTCAAAGCAACTGCTCGAGCTAGCCCAGGAATACCCCAAGTCGGGCCTGCCCATCAAACTCCAGCAGGCGCTGCTAGAAACCATCACGCAAGTCCGTTTCGAATACTTCGTCGATCGCTTCAAGACCCTCGAGAAAGAAATCAAGGACATCACCAAAGAGATCAAGAAGGTCGAAAAACGCAAAATGCCCCGGCCCCCCAAAGGCTACAAGGGCACGGCCGGCATGTGGGCCCAAAGCAGTGCCTACAGCAAACTCTACGACATCGAAGTGCTGACCGACCGACAAGACGCAATCGCCGAACAACAATTCCTCCTGCACGAAACGCTTTCAGCTTTCGCAGAAGAACAAACCCTAAAACTACCCAAGCTCAAAAAGCGCAAGTTCCACGCCTGCTGGAAATCCTTCAACTCCAGCAATAGACGCTCCTGGCCCCGCTCCCTGGGCGAATAAGAGCCGAGCATTTGCACCGGCGCATTCGAAGCGGAAAACACGGAAAACAACATGGGACACTGGGGATTTGGACCTTTCGAAAACGACCTCGCCTTGGATTGGGTGGGGGACTTGCTCGCTGCGGGCGAGGGATTTGTGGAAGCGACGCTCAATGTGGGCGAGGCTATCGATGTGGATCGTAGTGATGATTGGATCGCTGCCGCCGAAGTGGTTGCGACGTTGCGCGGCCATCAAGCTGAAGGGCTTCCGCTCGAGGTCAAGGCCTGGTGCGGCGGGCGCGGCCACCCGGCTAGCCGTCTTGTGCAAAGGGCCAAGTTCGTGATTTCCGGATTGCTCAATTCCGACGAGTACCGAGAGATGGCGGGCGAATTGAATACGCCGGCCGAATTCTGCGCGGTACTGGTCGACTTGCTGGCCCGGCTGGACAAACCCCCGCGCGTGGGGACCCACCCCAAGCCGTCGAAGCCCACGCAGGGCGCCGTGGTTCGCGAAGGCCGATTGCTGCCATTCAACCACCCCTCCATGGAAGAGCAGCTCGGGCTCAAAGGCTCCATCGAAACGAGCCAGGGCGATGTGATCGGCATCCCGATCGGCAGCGGCGCCCTAGCGTTGGCCGTCGCCATCGAAGTCGATGACATGGGCGCCCGCTTGGTCATCATGAACCAATGCGTGCAGCCGGGTGAAGTTCCCAGTGATTCCCAATTGCACCACGGCAACATGCTCGCAGCCGATGACGTGTCCACGGGTTGGGTCCGCTCGGGTCGCTGGCCCATCCTTCGCAGGGACTGGCCCGTGGAACCGATCTGGCAAGAACTTCAAAACCGCTGCCGCTCGACCCACAGATTCCAAACCGCCAAAATCGCCTCCTTGGCCGGGCCCAGCGTATTCTCCTGGCTCGCAAGCGCGCTATACGGCGAACAACCAAGCAATTACTTCCCCGGCGGCCCAGACGCCGTCGAACCGTACACCCTAGTGCCGCTGAACGAGCGCCCAGCGACTCCCCAACTCCCCTAAGGAACACCAGAAACAACGTCAGCCCCACCCCAAGTGCTGGAGTGGGGCTGACGCTGTTTCTGGTCCGTTCAGCTCACTCGAACGTCACCCGCAACCCGTCCGTGAAGTTGCTGGTCGACGTGGGGTTGTCATCCCGGTACCAAGCCTGGAAGTACCAGGTTTGTCCAGCCAGGGCGGGCTGGGAGGGGATGGTGGGGATCTGGGTCAGGTCGATTTGCACAGAGAGGCTTCCGGAGGTGCCGGTGAATCCGATCTGGGAGGGGCCGTTGAAGCGCGCCAGGTTGCCAGCGAGGCACAGGTTGCCCTGGGAGCCGCCCGGTGCGGGAACGAGGCCTTGTGCCGTAGCGCCCAGGAAGTACCCGAAGCGGTTCAGCGGAAGCAGGTTCGCGTGCAGGGTCAGGTCGTTGTCGCTGGCGGTGGTGGAGCCCGCTCCGGAGAGCGTGGCGGGGACGCCGGTCGAGTTGGCCATGGCCGGCGTGCAGAAGCTTGCCATGGAGCCACCGGGGCACCCGACTTCCGTCACGTAGAACTCATCGATGGCCGCTTCGACGATGGAGTCGTTGCCCAAGTCACTCACTTGGAAACGCAACTGCACCTGCGTCGACGGCGTGACAAAATCAGAAACCATGAACGATTGCTCGAACCATCCACCGCTGGCCTGCGGGTGTCCAGGGCCTAGTGTCTCCACGTTGACCCAGTTGACCCCATCGGCCGTGATGTCCGTAGTCATCGTGTCATCCACGTTGGCATTCACGTCGTTTGAGTACCAACGGTAATAGCGCACCTGCGCATCAGGATTACCGGACAAGTCCATGACCGCGGAGAACAAGGTCGTCGTACCGCCATCCACATCGCTGATGTTCGCGCTGAAGTTCGGCCGCCCTTGGCCCGTGAACCAGCAGTCCGTGCCTTGAATCGTCACGTCCGCTCCGGTTTGGGCGGCGGTCCTGTTGGGATTTCCGTGCTGCCAGATACCTGCGGTGGCATCGTCGGAAGGATCGCCCGCGGTCCAACCCGAAGGGATCTCCATATCGAGCGAAACCAACTCGGTCAGGCCTGCGGCCGCGACCGACTCGAAGAAGTTCGCCGGCGCGTTCATCGGGGCCGTCCAGACCAGTCCCGTAGTGCTCTCTGCCCTGATGTGCCAATCGACCCGCGTCCCGCACATTTGGCTGGGCAGGTCGACCTGGTATTGGTCGCCACCGATGTGGGTGATGGGGACATGGACGGAGCCGGCGCCCACGTCGTAGACCAGCTCGGCCGTACCCGGAGCCAAGAGACCCGGGATCGATTCAGCGATGGTGAGGTCGAAGGTGTGACCGGTCGGATCGACCAAATCGGGTGCGCCCCCGTTGACTTGCACGTCGACCTCCGCATCACCCACGTACCAAACGAACAGGCCTCGCTCCAAGTCGCTGCCGATGACCACGCCGCTCGGGAAGTAGGGGAAAACGCTCCATAGACCGTTGAAACGCGGCGCGTCGTCGGTGGGGAAGGTGTCGAAGTATGCCGTTTCGACGGGCGCTAGCGGATCCGTAGCGTAGTCGAAGATGCGCAGTCCGCTGGAATAGTTGGCCGCGTAGATGAGGCCATCCTTGGTGTACAGGTTGTGGCCAATGGCCTGGTTTCCGTTCGTGAACGAGCCACGAATCACCGGGTTGTTGAGATTGGAAACATCGATGATGTGCGTGGTCGTCGGCAGGCTACCGTCCTCATCCAGCTCATCGCCGAGATAGAAAATGCTGCGATCCTCCGACAGCCAACCCTGGTGCGAGTAAGCCGGGTTCGGGTAGAAGGCCTGGCTCATCACCACAGGATTCGACTTGTTGGTCACATCCAAAATCGTAAGCCCGGTCTGCGTCCGACCCCCGTTGAAACCCGCGCAACAAAACGCGACCTGCTTGCCTGCGTAAGGCCCCGTCGTATACGTCACCACCTGCGCGTCATGTACGTACTTCGTGTTCCACTGCCCCACATAAGCCGGCGCCGCCGGATCCGCATTCAAGTCATACATGCGCAAGCCATTGTTTCCTCCACCCGACCGATACAAAAACCCACTGACCTCATCGATCACGATGTTGTGCGAAGTGATCGTGCCCGGCCCCACAACCGAACCCACCAAAGTCACCTGCCCGGAATCCACCCCGGACAAATCCACCACCTGAATGTCATCGCCGCCCTCACTCACAATGTAAGCGTAGTGCGAGTAGGTCTTGATATCCCGCCAAAGACTGTTGGGCCCATCGATCAACCCAATCAACAAAGGATTCCCAGGATCCGAAAGATCAAAAAACGCCGTTCCCACCCGCGTCCCAATGATCCCAACCTCAAGCCCACTCGGAGCCACATACCCCCAACAATCATTGGCCGACCCCGCCCCATCAATCTGATTCAAAGGAATCCAAGCCAACAACTGCACCCGGCTAGAATCATACGTAGTACTCAGGAATCCCTGAGACCCGCTCCCCATCATCCCCGCATCCAAATCCAAACTCCGCCGAAACCCAGCACTCTCCACCGCCGGCAACCGATCCAAAATCTTCGGATCATCCTCATGCGCCAAAACCGGCCCACCCAAWAATCCAAAAACGAAAGTACCAAGAACAAGTGCGGAGAGTTTCATACGAAGAGGCCTTACAGATCACAGAACGGGCCAGAAAAAGCCCAGGAGAGCCCCCAAGTCTATGCGCAGTCCCGAAATCCTGCCACCCGATTCAATCCCGACCTCCCTGGGGACTCCCAGGTTGCCCCACACCGCCATCCAGCAAGCCCATACTTGGTTGACTGACCCGTAACGACTTGGACATGCTGTGTGGGAATCGCGACCTAAGCGGGAGTGAGCATGCCGCATGCCCCGCAGATTCCCAGTGGACCCATGACGAATACCGAACTCGAATCGATCAAAGCCATGGTCGTGCGCAGTGCGACCTGTCGTCGCGCAGGCCTTAGGCACTGGACACCACTGGGCTGCTCCAAGAGGCCTGGCGCGAAGAAGTGCAAAGGGCACCTGCGCGTCTCCCGTGAAAATGATGCGGTCGAGTGG
>JAESRM010000318.1 GCA_016764635.1 Planctomycetota bacterium | reverse complement strand
GAAAATTTTTGATTTGATCTTTTACAATATCCCCGAGGTATGACATTTCGGCGCCTGCTTCGACTTCTGAATGGCTGGAGTGGACGGTCACGAGCTCTTTGGGGTCGGGGGGTCGACCCTTACAACGATTGCGGATCGCGATGGGGATGGTGTGCCCGAGCTATTGGTTGGATTCCCCGACCGGACGAATTCGCCCCTGCCGGGTGGCAAAGTCGAAGTGCTTTCTGGGGCCGATTTGAGCCGGATGTTTATCTTCCGAAATGCACTGGTCGGGTCCAACATGGGGTCGGAAGTGGTCGCCATGGGGGATGTGGATAGCGATGGCGTGCACGACTTTGCGTTTGGGGAGTCTGGAGACTCGACTCTTGGCACCCAGCTTGGGTCGGTCCAAATTCGATCGAGCGCCACCGGAAAACTTCTGTATCGGATACCGGGCTTTGTTCAAGGAGGAACCATTGGCGGCACAATGGCGGGTTCCTGCGACTTGAACGGCGATGGAATCAGTGATCTGCTGCTTTCGGACCCCGAGGGAACGGGCAACGGCATTCTCCATCCGATCATGGTGCCCAACCCCTCCGGGTACTGTGGTGCGCTCAGGGAGGAAGCCAATGAGAATGGGGACACCTGTGCCGATGCGGTGGCCATCCTGGATGGGACCTATGCTGTTCGGTTTACGTCCGTTTTGAATCGGGATATGTACAGCTTCCGCGTGGCGCCGGGCGCAACGGTCCACACACATGTTTCCTGGAACAGCTCAATCGTTCGCCTGTCATCCACCCTTTGGGTGCGCTATCACCGGCAGTGCGGTATCTCCAATAATCCTTCTACCGCCCTGCTGGCTCAATCCACATCGTCGGGTCGAATCGACTGGACCAACCCGGGTCCGGGCGCAATGGATGTGGTGCTGGAGGTCGCTCCGGGGTTTGGGTTTGACTGCCGGCCCTATGACCTGGTCCTGTCGGGGTCCGAGCCCACCAATTTTGGCCGCAACTACTGCCGGGTCTTCCCCAATAGCACGGGGCGAGGTGCGACTCTTGCCGCGACCGGTAGTTTGATCTCCCAGGAGAATTCGATGGTCTTGACGGCGGGTTTCGTGCCTGACGGTCAGGCCATGTTCTTTCTGGCCAGCCCGGGCAATGGCTTGATCAATCACGTGGCTGGCTCGTCCGGGGTCCTGTGCGTGGGCGGCGGGAGCCCGATCGCACGTCTACATTCCAGCTTAGGATTCACTTCGAACGGGCAATATTCCGCCCCGATCGATTTGACGCAAGTGCCCCTGTTCTCAAGCGCTGGGTACGCGATCCAACCCGGGGAGACCTGGTTTTTCCAAGGCTGGTTTAGGGACAATGGCACGAGCAACCTCACGCTTGGCCTGGAAGTAACCTTCCTATAACCACCACCGACAGCCGCGCGCCAAGGTACGAGTCGGGACAACTTCAGTCGTTTGTCGTTCGGGGCCCGCGGTATTGCCAAAAGCAATGCCGCGGGCCCCGAATGAATATTGAGCGATGCTGTCCGGGCTCGGACCCTACTCCTTCTTCTCAGGGCGTTTCCAGTTGCTCTTGGCTTCGATTAGGAAGGTGACTAGTTCGCTGATTTTGACTTTGTCTTGTTCCATGGAGTCGCGGTGGCGGACGGTGACCACGTCGTCGGAGAGGGAGTCGCCGTCGATGGTGATGCAGAAGGGGGTGCCTACTTCGTCCTGGCGGCGGTAGCGGCGGCCGATGGCGCCTTTTTCGTCGTAGAAGGTTGTGAAGCGGGCTTTGCGTAGTTGGGCGGCGACTTCTTGGGCCTTTTCGGGCATGCCGTCTTTTTTGACTAGCGGGAACACGGCGGCGGTGATGGGTGCGATTTCCGGGTGGAAGTGCAGCACTACGCGGGTGTCTTTTTCTAGTTGTTCTTCTTCGTACGCGTCGATCATGAAGGTCAGCGCGGTGCGGTTCATGCCGCCGGCCGGTTCGATGACGTAGGGCGTGTACTTCTCTTTGGTTTGGGGATCAAAGTAGAGCAGGTTCTCGCCGGTGGCTTCGCTGTGGCGCTTGAGGTCAAAGTCGGTGCGGTTGGCGACGCCTTCGAGCTCGCCCCATCCGAAGGGATACTCGTACTCCACGTCGGCGGTGGCTTTGGCGTAGTGGGCCAGCTCGCTTTGATCGTGCTCGCGCATGCGCAGCTTGTCGGGATTGACGCCGTACTCGGTGTACCAGGCGAAACGCTTTGCCTTCCAGTACTCGTACCACTTGACGTCCTCGTCCGGGTGCACGAAGAATTCCATCTCGGCCTGCTCGAATTCACGGGTACGGAAAACGAAGTTGCCGGGGGTGATTTCGTTGCGGAAGGACTTGCCGATTTGCGCAATACCAAAGGGCGGCTTGAGGCGCGCGGAGTCCATCACGTTCTTAAAGTTCAGGAAAATGCCCTGGGCGGTTTCCGGACGCAGGTAAGCGGTGGACGAGGTGGCTTCCGCCGCGCCGACCTGGGTCTTGAACATCAAATTGAATTCGCGCGGCTCGGTGAGCTCGCCGCCACACTGGCCGGGCTGCTTGCTCGGGCGCTCGAGGCAGCGGGCGTCTTCGAGTTTGTCGGCGCGGAAACGCCCCTTGCACTTCTTGCAATCCACCATGGGATCGGAGAATCCGGCCACGTGGCCCGAGGTCTCCCAGACCTTGGGGTGCTGGATGATGGCCGAGTCCAAACCCACCACGTCGGCACGCTCGGTGACCATGGAGTTCCACCAGGCCTCCTTCGTGCGGCGCATGAGCTCCACGCCCAAGGGGCCGTAATCGTAGGTGTTGCCCATGCCCCCGTAGATTTCGGAGGCTTGGAAGATGAATCCCCTGCGCTTGCAAAGGGAGACGATGGTTTCCATCAGGGAGGGAGCTTTTTTGGCCATGGTGCGGGTCTGGGGCTGGAGGGGTACGGATCCGAGGCGGCATCTTAGCGTGGAGGCCACACAGGGGGTACAGGGCCCGGGCAAAATCCGCTATAGTCCCCCAAAATACCCAAGCACTGTAGTGCAGAACGATGGCTAATAAATACGAAGTGAAAGAACCGGGCAACCTACTGACGTTCCTGGCGGAGCAATCAGGCGGCATGTCGCGCAATAAAATCCGTGAGCGCTTGCAGGATGGATGCATCACCGTGAATGGTGCGCCCATTCGCCTGGCCAAGCATGAGCTGGAAGAGGGCGACACGGTTGAAATGCTCAGCAAGKCACATGGCACYCGAAGCKCCCGCCGGCCWCTTTCGGAACTCGAGGTTCTGCACGAGGAYGCCGAGATGATYGCGATTCACAAGCCTGCAGGTTTGCTYTCGGTSGCGTCGGCGAAAGAAGGGGAAAARCACGCRCTGGCRTTGTTGCGYGARCAGCTTTCCACAATCCGCMGRMCYGTSCGCCTWTGGCCCGTGCACCGACTCGATCGCGACACTTCGGGAGTGCTGCTGTTCGCGAAATCCGTCGAGGTCAAAGAGGCGATCTCCAATGCTTGGCCTGAATCAGAGAAGACCTACCTTGCGATCGTCGAAGGCAAACCGGAACCCAGCGAAGCCACAATCGACCAACCATTGCGCATGGATTCAAAAGGCTTCCGCGCCCACGTGGGCACCCATTCCAATGCCAAAAACGCGGTCACTCATTTCAAAACAATGCGCTCCGCAAAGGGGTGCTCACTCCTGGAAGTGAAGCTCGAAACCGGACGTCAGCACCAAATCCGCGCGCACCTGGCATGGCTAGGCCATCCCGTCGTCGGCGACGTGCGTTACGGCCAACGCGACCGCCGTCTGGGCTTGCATGCATTGCGCCTGAGCATCCCCGCCCTCCCCGGCGGCGAACCGCTCACTTTCGAAGCACCGCCTCCGGCCGAGTTCACGGCATTGCTGCCGTAGCGATACGACCTCTAGCCCCTCGTCCGAAACCGGCATGCTAAGCCCGACGCCACATTTGCAGGTGGTAGAGTAGACGCATGGATACTCCAGCTCGCAGGATACGACTTGCTACCGAAGCCGACCGCAAAGCGATCTACTCCCTGAGGCATGAGATCTATGCGGCGGAACTGAACCAGCACCCACAGAACGAGCAGGGCCTACTGACCGATGGCCTAGACTCGTTCAACGAATACATCCTATTTGAGGAAGCTGAAGGAGTGATTGGCTTTGTGAGCATCACCCCACCCGGGCATGGGGCTTACTCCCTGGACAAATACATGGCTAGGGATGAATTTCCCTTCCCGTGCGACGGCGGGCTCTTCGAAATCAGGATTCTGACGGTCCTACCAGGCTACCGGGGATCCTTCGCGAGCCTGCTGCTCATGTTCGCCGCGTTGCGCTGGACCGATTGCGAGGGCGGGACGCGGGTCATGGCAATAGGGCGCAGCGACCTTCTCGGCCTCTATGCGAAGACGGGTTTGCAACCTCACGGGAACGTGATCCAGTCTGGAGCGCTGACTTTCGAGCTGATGAGCGCGTCGATAGAAACCCTGCGAGAGCGAGCGGATCATATGCGATCCGTGCTCGAACGGGCCCAAGAGGGGCTGGAATGGGAGCTGCCCTTCCCAGCTTTTTATGAGGCCCCGTGCTTCCATGGAGGGCAGTTCTTCGAAAGCGTCGGCGTCGGCTTTGAGGACCTATCACGCCGCAAAGGAATCGTGAATGCGGACGTGCTGGACGCGTGGTTCCCCCCTGCGCCTTTGGTGCTGGACACGCTTCGGGAGCACTTGCATTGGGTACTAGGTACATCACCCCCCACCCACTGCGAGGGAATGATCGCGGCTATTGCAAAAGCCAGGGACGTGCGAGCGGATTGCATCGTGCCAGGCGCAGGATCCTCTGACCTGATTTATGCGGTACTGCCCTCTTGGCTACGCCCCTCCTCTCGGGTCTTGATTTTGGATCCTATGTACGGGGAATACGCCTTCATTTTGCAAGAGCGCCTGCGCTGCCAGGTCGACCGGCTCCACCTACACCGCGCACGCAATTACGATGTGGACCTCGACGAGCTAAGGGAACGCATTGCATCCCACTACGATCTCATCGTGCTTGTAAACCCGAACAGCCCGACGGGACGCCATATCCCCGCGGCGGACTTGCGGCGAATTCTTGCCGAAGTGCCGGAGAGAACCCGGGTATGGGTGGACGAAACCTATGTGGACTACGTCGGGCCAGGGGAATCTTTAGAACGTTTCGCGACGACTAGGCCCAACATTGTGGTGTGCAAGTCCATGTCCAAAGCCTATGGACTGAGTGGTGTCCGGGCTGCCTACCTTTGTACAAATTCCACACTTGCAAGGGAGCTAAGGGCCAGCATGCCCCCGTGGTCCGTCAGCCTTCCGGGGCAAATTGCTGCGGTCAAGGCACTGGAAAGCGAAGCGTACTACAGGAAGCGATGGTCGCAAACGTCGGACCTATGGGAGCAGCTAGCCATCGGCTTGCGCGCCCTCGGGCTAGATGTGGTCAGGGGTGTAGCCAACTTTATGTTGTGCCACTTGCCACAAACGGCGCCTACAGCCGCCACCCTCGTAGCGGAACTCCAGCGGGACGGCATCTTCATCCGCGACGTACCGAACATGGGGCAGAGACTCGGTGATAGAACCATCCGGATTGCCGTAAAAGACCGAGAGTCCAATCAACGCGTATTGGATGC
>JAESRM010000203.1:3467-5639 GCA_016764635.1 Planctomycetota bacterium | reverse complement strand
ACTGCGCTTTCGATTACGCAAGCCGTACTCTTGAAGTCTGCCGCGGCCATGGCCGCAGGAAATCTGCGCTAGCTACGACTCACAGGTATGCCGCCCCCACCCAGGAAGAGTCAGGTGGCTGCAGGCCTTGTTTCGTCCATGGGGACAATCCGGGTGTGCCGTCTGGCAAGCAAGCTTCCGGTGCGGCCTTACCGTGGGCTGGAATACCGGCTCGGTACCCAAAATTATGGAACACGGGGCCCAGGCCAGGAGTTTCTCCGAGCATGGGCGCATCTATGCCATTTCGTACTCCCGGGAAGATTGCTGAACGGGGTCGCAGCGCCTCCGAAACGGTAGAATTCACGCCCAAACCCTTCCATTTGTACGAGGAGTGAGCGTGCCTGCCCAACCGGACCCAACGCGAACTCGATACTCCCAAAACTCTGCTTTGCTTACTAAGAACAACAGCTCGAAGTACCTGTTCGAATTCCTTTCAGTCTTTTTGGCGGTCGTCTTCGCTTTCGGGCTGAACAACTGGAATGACAATCGCCATGAGCTGCGTGCCGAGGAGGGAATCCTCCGCGAGATCGCAAACGGCTTGCGCAAGGACATCGAGGATTTGGAGCTCAACAAGTCAGGACACCAGCAGGGACTTGAGGCCTGCGTGTACTGGCAAGGACTCGTGGGCGGCAAGGAGGCGGAGACGAGCAAGGCCATTCAAAGCCTTGGCATCCTGACTCGGGACTTTTTATCCGTGCAAAATCGTTCCGGCTACGAGTCACTTAAATCGCGTGGCCTGCATCTCATTCGGGATGAATCCCTTCGTCTCGAAATAATCTCTCTCTATGAATTTGAGTTTCACCTGCTGAGTCAGTTGGAGGAAAATTACGCGGCGATGCAATTCCACCGATCGTATTTCCATCCGATCAACGATCTAGTCAGCCCCAGCCTCCAGTTCGGGCCGTCGGGAGCGATCACCGGCTTTACGCTGCCCCTCGCGCTGGACCCTCCTTCTAAAAACAGGCTGTGGGTCTATCTATCCAAAATCGCTGCAGGTCGGCTAAACATGATGCTGCTCTACACAAGCGCAAAAGACCGAGCCGAGGAGCTCGTCAGCAGGATCGAAAGCCAACTGCAATAGGGCGCTTGGCGATCCGAATCGATTGATGCTGGTGCCACCCATTCCAGAATACGGAATACCGCGCGTCAAACGCACGGGTGGAGCCCCCTGGGAATGGGTCAATACCATTCCGAGGGTTCACCCCAACAACCGCGTTACTGACCGCCGAGTTCCTTGGTGAGGGAACGCAGCTCGTCAGCGGCGCCATTGAAGCCGCCCTTATCAGCTTGTTGGTAGTACTCGAGGGCGACGGCCTTGTCCTCGGGAAGTCCCAGGCCATAACGTAACGCGACGCCCAGAGCGAAGGCCGCTTCCGCATGGCCGCCCTTCGCGGATCGCTCTAGATAGTCACGCCCAACGACAKCGYCWTTCGCAAAGCCGGTCAAACCATGCAGGCTGTGCTTGCCGACCAGGAATCCGGCTTGGGCATGACCCAAGTCCGCGGCTTTGATGAGCCAGTCACGGCCTTGGGATTCCTTGACTCCACCCTGGCTGTTGTAGCGGCTTCCAAGCTCGAAAAGCGCCTGGGAATTGTCGGCTTCGATCAGTTCGAGGATCGCTTTCTCTCCGCCGTTTAGCCACGCGGAGCTGACCAAGGCCTTCTCGTCGCCGGCGCTCGCTTTGACTTCGATCTCCGCTTTGACTTCTGCGGCGACCTGCGCAGTTTGCTCTTCAAGCTTTTTCATCGCATCCGAATCGCCCCCCATGGCTGCCTTGGTAAGGCTCTTCGCGTCGGGACCGGGGGTTGAGGTGGCGGGTGAGTCGGAGCAGCCTACGGCGAGCAGCGCCACAAGAAGGATGGATGTGGAGAGAGTATTCAAGGTGAAGGGTGTGTTTGGGTGGGCTTGAAGCTTTGGCAGCGAGAGGTCGGGTCCAGACCTGAAAAGGCCAAAGTCCGGGTTCACTCCAGGCTTTGGCCTTGTTCTCATTCTACGGAAGGCTCGTCAAAAAGCCAAACCTCCCCTATGGTCGACTCACTTGCTAAGTCGCCTAGTTGAACTTCAACGAAAGCGCGTTGGTGAAGTTGCTCGTACCGCCGCTTTCNNRYGRTGYMAYGSMTGKANWGTTATWAG
>JAESRM010000203.1:0-3462 GCA_016764635.1 Planctomycetota bacterium | reverse complement strand
MCGNTCAYGCCNNKAYCANYAKKKMYCGANWWCGANGSGMRKKGYMRWGGGGTCGATGATCAAGTTGAAAGCGCCTGCGCCCCCAGTGAACCTGATTTCACCTCCAGCGTTGTAGCGGCCCAGTACGCCCCCGATGAGGCACAAGGTTCCGTTGCTCCCTGGCGGCGTGATCGTCCCGGAACCCCCATGTCCCACCAGGAAATACCCGAATTGATTCAAGGGCATCGCGGAGGCATGCAGAGTTTTTGATGACGAGGTGTTTGAGTTGCCTGCCATGTAAATGAAGCCATAGTCTCCAGTGGAGTTGGGCGCACCATTGCAATACTGGTRACCGGCACTGGGCGGCTGATTGGCGTGGATCACGGCGGCCCGCAGGGTCCAAATTCCGTTGTCCAGAACAGTGACGGAAGTTCCTACGTAGCGAGAGTCATAGCGACCACCCGAATAACGGGAGGAGGATCCGGGCGTGCCTCCAGACCAAGTGGACCCCAGATTGGCGACTAGCGACCGGCGATCCGTTACCGCCCAGCGGAACGTGTCCGTCAGGTCCACGGAGCTTGAGAAGCATTTGTAGCCAGTATTGATGATGTCATACTCCGTGTACGCCACGGTGAAACGAGTTGCGGTGGTAGCCACCACGGGACGCCGGGGGCGCATCCCTAAGTTCTGATGCTCCAATTCGGTCAGATGCGTTTGCCCGAAATTCTCATCATCCTGGAGTCCGTAAAGCCAGATGTCCGCAGCATTCGGACCATCGACATGCAACGCCACCAGGTAGACAGGGCTACTGGATAAGGGGCCATCTAAATCGGCCAATCCATCACTTACATCCAGGTCCGACGCAAACCATGTGGGGTTGATACCTAACCACGTGGTAGCTCCCAACACCGTTGTGTTGTCATCGGCATATAGAGACGTAAATACCGATTGCGTATTTGTGGAAGTGTTCGTTCCAATGAAGGCCACTCGCCATTCGGCCACGTCGGACTCACCGGAGGATTTGGAGATATTCAGCCCGCTCAATCGACTACCCGGTGCAACAGTGATCGCTTGTACGGGGGAAATCGTCGGTGTCGCGCCGACAACAAAAGGTGTCAAAGGAAGGACTGTGGACGTCCTAATGTTGTCGTAGTTTCCGTTGAAGAAATGCCTGTTCCATACGACCTTGAAGAGCGAAGAGCCTTGTGACTTTCCGCCCACATCTACTTGCCCGTTCTCGTAGCCAAAAGCAGACCCGGCTGCGCCACTAGTACCGGCAATCAAGAATCTCGAGCTCTTCTCGTCAATGTCGAGGGCATTCACCAAGCGCGCAACAATCTCCCAACGGCCGTCGCTATTCTGGCGGCGGTAACTGACCAAGAATTGGTTGGAAGTATTGTCACTGGCAACGCTGGGCTGACGAGTATCGCCGATGCCAATATTTAGCGATGCTCGATCTTCTTCGACACCTGAGTTTCCGTTGTAAGTAACGACCCAAATGTCCGCCTGCCCCGAGGAGAAATTGCTTTCAAAAACATACGCAAACGTGTTGGTGGTCTGATCGTACGCCACGTCCGAGTGCGCGAGGTTGCTATTGAAAGCTCGGTGCACCTGGTATGTGACAATCGTCGGGTCCACGATGACGGGTGCCACCGAATTGCGCATAAAACTAGCGGGTACAACCAAACGAATTGAGTTTTGGCTGGCTTCGATAGGCAACTCCAAATACTGCCCGGCACCATCGATCACAACAGCGTGACCATAATCCACTCCACCCAGGTCCCCAGCGTAGCGAATACCCGCGGCCCCCTCCTGCAGGGGCAAGTCCGAATCAACAGCAATGTTGAGCACCAGCTCGGCGTCAATCCCCGAAACCTCCAACCCGAAACTTTGCTCAACCGAGGTGGGAGACATGTCATAGAACACGTCGATGGGCCCGCGATCCAAGGTCACCCGATCGCCCTTCCTATCCACCACTGCGCTGGCGTTTAGAACGATCGCCTTACCGCCCAAGGTCGCCGAAGCCAGGCGCATCTTGAATTCATAAGTCTTGGGCGCGTCGCTACCCAAGAAAGGCATGAAGGAAAAGCCGCCACTGGATGCAGCTGCCTTGTAGTCAGCCGCACTGGCCCACTGCACCCCATCTTGCACGTCATAATAGACACGGTCGCCGATGCTCCAATCCAAGACCGGAGCCTCCATTGTGGACAGCGCCCCGTCCTCGGTCCCGGGGGCATACTGCTGCGGAGTAAACACGACGGGGGACCGCCTTCCGGGGGCAACGATCATCGCGCCGTCCATGGCAATCCCAATAGTCAGGTCGTCGCCACCCGCGGCGGGTTCAAACCCGGGGCTTGCGTTGGAAAAGTCGACGGGTCGAACGGGAGCCTCAACTTGTTGAGCCAGAGCAGCAGACCCCGCCAAGGTGGCTGCGAAGAGGGCACCCAAGGGGTACATGAACAGGTTTTGAGTGGTAGATTTCATGGCTTTCGGCGAATTGAATAGGGTCTAAGGCCCTTTCTAGTTCAGAACGAGCGGCCCACCGGGGAGATGCGCTAGAACTCGATTGGGGTTCATTGGGAAGTGTAAAGGGGCCTTTGCACCTCAAAGCATTCCCACCGTGTAGGGCGAACTGCCCTTGAATGACAGAGGCGCAATTGAATCAAAAACCCGCCAAAAAAAACTTGGTTATTCCGCCAATGCCCCGCAGTGAGGCGTGAACTGAGGCGACCCAAACTCGATCACTTAGCGGGTCCAGCCCCATATGAGCCCCTGGATGGACGAGTGTGATGCCGCCTACGCCTTGAAACGCCAAGGCCCTTGGGGCTCACTTCAATTAGCTGAACGACAGTCGCCTGCTATGGTATTCGCATGTTTGAAGCAACGGTCGAATTCCTAATTGAGTTCGGGACGTACTTATCCTCTCGCATCGCCTGCACACTGCTGCTACTGCTGTTTACAGGCGCTCTGGTGTACCCGCTCATCAAACTCGCCTCCTAGCCGGCATCGACGGCAAAAGTACACTGGGTGCCCCATGCTGCGTCCCTGCTTTATGGCTCGGTCGGGTAACTCTCCGCCTTCCACTTCCAGAAGTAAAGGCCGCACGGGAACCGTCGTGTTGGGTAGCAGCATGACAATGGATGACCACCCCCGAATTGTCTGCAGGGGCTTCACCACAGACAACTTTTAGCAGTTTTTCGAGATCCCATGAGTTCAGCCGGGGGTTTGGCGGGCACTCTCGGTTGAAGCCTATGAATCCCCCCGCCCCCATCGACCCCGAAGAGCTACTCCAACAGGCTCCTTGGTTACGCCGCCTGGCACGCCAGCTCGTTGGGGATGTCCACAGCGCTGAAGATTTGCTCCAGGATGCAAGCATGGTCCTTCTTGAGCGCCCCCGCTCGATTGCCAATCCGATCAGCTGGTTCGCGGGGACCCTAAGCAACCTTGCAAAACATCGTCGGCGCGAGAGTTTTCGGCGCGCGA
>JAESRM010000089.1 GCA_016764635.1 Planctomycetota bacterium | reverse complement strand
TGCATCGTGGCGTGTATGAAAACTCGCGCCTGCAAACCATGGAGAAGGCCCTGTGTGGATTGAAGCGCTCCGACGACCTGCCTGGATCTTTGGCCCCCGAGGCATGGTTTGATTATCTGGGTGAGCGTCCCCATCGTTTAGAGGGCGTCTTTCGGCACAACTGCGATGATGTTTTGTCCCTGGTCACATTGCTGGCTTGGCTTGCAGAAGTGGATCAGAGAGTTCACGGTCAAGACTCTCTGAAAGAGGAAAGTGCCCGGGAGTTGGCCTTGTGCGAAGCGCTGGCGGGGAACAAAGATTTTGACATGGCCTTGCTTAGGCTCGAGCCCTTCATCGAGCGCTTTGATTCACCGGCCCCGATCATTGGCGGTCCGGCCGGGCCCAATCTAGAACTGGCAGCCCTGGTGCTTTTGCGGGGAGAATGCCTGAGGCGCTTGCACCGTGGCCAGGAGGCCATGGACGGCCTGCTGCCCCTGTTGGGCATGGCTGACGCGAGCGTTTGGGGCGCCCGCGCCAAAGGGTTGGCTGCCAAGGTATTGGAGCGTGAACTCTCCGACGTGCCCGCTGCCCACGCCATGTGCTTGGCCGCTAAAAAAGAACTGGCTGGGCTGCGGACTTTCCAGGGCAGGCCTGCGTTGGAGCGAGATGTGGCCAAACGGAGCGCGCGTCTCGCAAAGAAGTTGGCCGGGATGGATCCTCAGCCTTCCTGAATTCAGCCGGATGCCTGCACGCTCAAATGTTGGCGCAGGGCTTCGGGATAGGCGATCAGTTCTTCGAGAAAGACTCGATTCGCCAGGCGGTCGGCGTCGTCATCGTCCAGCACGGGGCAGGTGCGTTGCACCAGGATCGGGCCATGGTCAAACACGTTGTCCACGTAATGGACCGTGCAACCGCTGACCTTGCAGCCGCGCTTCAAAACGGCATCGTGTACGCGATGCCCATAGTACCCGGCTCCACCAAAGGCCGGCAGTAGGGACGGGTGGATATTGAGAACCCTGTTTTGCCAGGCGTCGGGAATCGGGAGGAAGCGCAAGAAACCTGCCAGGATCAAGGTCTTCACGCCCGCTTGTTCAAGCGCAGAGAAAACCAAATCGCTGTAGGCTTCGGGCGAGAGTTCGCGGGCCTCGTCGGGCACCTGAACGGGGATGTTCCAGCGCTTGGCGTGCTGCAAGGCCCCTATGTCAGAGCGCGTGGACAAACACAAGCGGACATCGATGGGCAACTCTCCGCTAGCGGCAAGTGTGGCCAGGTGGTCCAAATGGCGGCCGGTTCCCGAAACCATGACGGCGACGGGGTGCGGAATTGCAGTGCTGTTGGAAATCATGGAGCGCTTGCCCTAAACCTCGTGTTCCAATTCCAGGGAAACTTGATGAAGGTCGGGCACCAACTGCACGATGAGATCTTCAAGGATCGGAGCGCTGGTTTCCGCGGCATTGAGTAGGTCTTGCATGCGCATGGGGCCTTCGCCCGAGTCGGTGATGCAACACAGGGCCAGCAAAGACATGCCTGCGTGGGCTGCTGCGATCCAGGGGCCCGCGCAATCTTGGATGGCGAGGTCCGCCGGAGTCCCGCTCAACCAGTTMAATTCCGCGGGGGTKGTACTGCTGGGTCCTTGCAGGCAAGCACCGACTCCGCTGCCCAGCGTTTGACCCATGGCGCCCATGAGGTCGCTAGCGCGCAAGCGCAGGCCAGGGTGGTGCAAGCGTGTCTGGTCGGGAAATAGAGGGCCTAGGCGGGTGGGGCCCAAGCCTAGCAACGGGGTGTGCCCAGACAGGTTGATGTGGTCACTGATCGCAGACAGGGTGCCTACAGGCAGGCTTTCCCGTAAGGAAGTGGAGGCGGAGGTATGCAGTAAGGTTCGGGCGCCGGCGGCCGCGGCCAACCAAACAGGAAAGGCTCTTTCCCAGGCAGGGCGCTCGGGGCCTCCACCTGTTCCGAACTGTAAGGATCCCGGAGCATCCTCTAGCAACCACACGGTGCAGGTTCCTTGCTCAGTTTGGGACTGCGCAATCACCAACTCGACCTCGTGCCAAACGGTGGGGACCCCGGACAGTTCGTGCAGCGGAATGGTTTCCAACACATCGAAGGAACCGGTCAGCGATCCCATGCCAGTTCCAAGGAGAAAGAGGCAATGCGGGGTCGGCAAGTTCTTGTCTTTAAGACTTTGAAGGGCCTCTGCGACGGTGTCGTCTAGGTTGATAGATACCATTAGTAGCGTATTAGAAGCGGTCGAATGGGCCGGTTTGCACACAGAATAGCAGGTTTGCACCGTTGGAATGAAGCAACTCTCCCGGAAAGGGGAGTCAATTGGTAAAAACAAAACGAGAGGCCGAACGTGGTTCAAAGCTGGCCGAACTAGCGGGTAAGGGACGAGCCTCCGGGCAAGTTCCTGATGGGCACAATTTTTAGAATGCAACGCCAATGGGAGCCTCGCCATGCGGGGCTCCCAACATACACCCCCTCCGATGAGCTACCGAGACAGCGTATTAGAAGCCATCCGCGACATGCCGCGCTTGCCTTCCTCAACCAGCAACCTTCTAAAGTTGCTTCAAAATCCAGAGATGGATGCGGATGCGGTATGCAAGGCCATCACGTTCGATCCGGTGCTGACCGGTTTGGTTTTGGGCGTGGCGAATTCTGCGCTCCTTGCGGGCCGAGTTGAAGTGGCGTCGATTCGTGGCGCGGTTTTAAGGCTGGGTCACAAGCGTTTGATTTCCACTGTTTTGAGCGCGGCGGTAGGACCCAAACTGCAGAGCTCGAGCATGACATGCTATGACACCCGCCCCGGCAGCCTTTGGGAGCAAAGCGTTGGTATGGCAATGTGTGCTGAAGAAATGGCCTTGCTGTCGGCCATTGTGAATCCCGCAGATGCCTTCACCGTCGGTCTGCTCGCTGATGTGGGCAAGTTGGGCATGGCTTCGATCACGGCGCAACACGCCCCCGAGCTGGTAGAGCGGACCCTGCAGCAAGAGTTGTCATTCGATAGCGCAGAGCGGGCGGTCTTGGACATCGACCATCCAGAAGCGGGGGCCTTGCTATTGACCCATTGGGGTTTGCCGACCTCGATTGTGGAGCCGGTGCAGTGGCACCATCGCCCCGATCAGTGCTCTTTGGAGTATCAAAGCATGGCGGATATTGTGCATTTGGCCCAGTATGTTTGCGGCCAACTGGGCATCGTCATGGGCTTTGACGAAATGCACATGGAGCTTCAGTCCGAAAGCATGGAGCGTCTCTACCTGACGGACAATGACTTGGACCTCGCCCTGTTCTCCATCGAGAAAAAACTCGATGGGGTCATGCGAGCCTTCGGCGTAGGCCGCGCGGCGGCTTAGTCCCTCACTCGTCAGTGACGGTATGCATCACAGTTGAGCGGAGTGTGCCGTTCAATGGTAGGGATTGCCCATCGCTGAGCAACATGAGCAGCAGGGAGCCTCGGCCGGAATCAAAAGTCCGTTCTAAGTAGCCCGCAGCCGTACCGAAGTCCTTGATGCTGTAAGCCAATAGGCCTGCAACCAGGGATTGCGCCGTCCGCTCTTCGACGGCAAGGGCTTTCAGTCCCTCCGGCGTTTGCCCCGTTTTGGCGCGCAGCAGGATGCGACCGACCTCTTGCACTTCGCCTTCAGTGAAGCGTGCGGCATCCGAGGTGACCAGCATTTCTTGAACGCGCTCCAGGACCGTAAGTACGGCTTGCAGACGATACAGGGCTGCGAGACCTTCTTGCTCCTGGGGCTTCAGCGGAGTCTTGATCCTGCCTTCGAAGAGGTTTCTAAAGTCCCGTTCGCGTTCCATGAAACTGGCCAAAGGCACGCGCGCGCCATCCAGGGAGACCCAATTCGGGTGCACGCCGGAAACGCCCACATTGCTGGGTCGCGAACTGCGCGGATCCAGGGTCGTGGTGTGGCTCCAAGCGCCTTTGGCGTAGCTGGAGCGCCAGGCTGCCAGATAGGCTTCCATGTTGGCGAGGTCTCGATCGATGGAAGCCACCCAGCCGCGACCGGGTTCTGAAAGCATGGCTTTTTGGGCGGTGCTTAATCGCTTCCTCGCCTGCTTGATGTCAAGGCTCTGCAGTTCCTGCCGCAAGTCAGAGGCACGGCCCAGTTGCTGCCCGAGTAAGCTCCTGTCGTGAGATCGGGTTTGAACGCCCCAGTCGTTTTTCAACTCGGGCAGTGATTCGACCCATGAGGTACAGGCTCTGAAGCGTTCCTGGAAGTCCAAGATCTCAATGGGCGCGGTGCCGTCCACATAGAACGGGCTCAGGTCAAGCGTGGTGACAGGTTGCAGGCCCTCGAGTAGTGGCCCCATTCGAGCTGCGCCCGCATCGAAGTCTCCTTGCTGAGCTTTTGATTGCGCCTCGGCCAATTCATTTTGCAAGTGATCGTCACCACTGGCGATCAAGGTGGTCAGGGCTTTTTTACGCGCGGACGAAAAGCGTTTCAAGGGCGCGCCTAAAAGTGGTGTTTCGTAAGCCAAGACCCCTTGCAGAACCGACAGAAGCTGTGTGTTGTCGCGATCCCAACGGGCCAAATCATTGAGTCGTTCGATTTCTTTGCCGTATACCAGTGCCTCTTGTTCAACGGCGCGGGCTGCGCTGCGGCCGCGCTCTTCAAGGTTGCCCGCCAGGGTCAAGGCCCCGTCCGCGCTGTTGCTTCCCCGGAAGGCTTGGGCGAATTCCCGTAGCTTCGAGATGCGCTCWCTGTCTCTAAAGTCCGATGCCTGAATGGCTTTGAAGCGCTCTTGCGCTTCGAGCTCGAAGTCCGCACCCGCGTTGGCGGAGGTTCCTTCCGCATCGGGAGTGGCCTGCACGTCGGTGAATTGAAATGAGGGCTCGCCCACGGTATCCGGCGTGGTCTCTCGGGATACCGAATTCGGGCTCGTGGTGCCCGGTTGGGATTCAGGCACCGGATCGACCGGGCGGGATTGCGCCCAGACCAGGTAACCCACACCGAGCAGAATGGGTCCGGCTAGGATCATGGCCCAGCGGCGTCCGCCACCCGCGGATTGAATGGCCGGCAAACCCAATTGAAGTTCTAAGCGGTCGACCCGCTCCAAAACCTGCGCGGCGGATTGGGGCCGGTGCGCAGGATCCTTAGCCATCAAATCCAAGATGAGCTGGGATACTGGCGCGGGGATCTCCGGGTCTTTTTGGTGGGGAGCTTCGGGCTCCGTGGTCAATGCGGCGCGCAGGATTTCTTTGCTCGTCGCGCCCTGGAAAGGTGTGCTGCCCGTGGCCACTTGATAGGCGGTGGCTCCGAGGGAATACAAGTCGCTTTGGGGGCTCGGCTTTTTACCGCTTACGACCTCCGGGGCCAGGAAGTGCGGCGTGCCCATGGCGGGGCCGGCCGCGTGATCCTTGGATAGGTCCATCACTAGTCCAAGGTCCGCGAGTTTGGTCACACCGGTTTCGGTGAGCATAAGGTTGGCGGGTTTGATGTCCCGGTGAACGAGGTCGCGGCTTTCGGCAAAAGCCAACGCTTCGCAGGTGTCCGCGATCATGCGCAGGGTTTGGCGCCAGGAGAGCGGGCCTCGCTTTTCGAGCCGGTCCGCCAAGCTACCCTCGGACATGTATTCCATCGAGAGGTAGTGGATAGAGTCTTTCGAACCCACATCGAAAACCGTGACCACGTTGGAGTGACCCAGTGCGGCGGCG
>JAESRM010000317.1 GCA_016764635.1 Planctomycetota bacterium | reverse complement strand
CGAGGATTCCGGAGTCTTGTGGATGGCGCCCAGGTCGTAGGAAACATACTCGGCCTCGGCCAGCTCGGAGTAGGAACGGCAGAGATGGATCGCGAGCTTGGTGTCCTGGTGTCCGGACTGACGTAAGTGGTCGAGCAGGGGGGCGGTCACATTGAGTAGGTATCGGCGGGCATCTTCCAGTCCGGGGCGTCCTTGCATGCTGGGACCGAGTTCGGTCAAGAACCGAACGCAGAGGTCGCGTAGACGTTGGCCGAGGGCTTCCGCGTCGGCTTCAAGGGCGCGCGCTTCGATCAAGGCCTCGTTGGTGCGCCGGTCGGTGGCGAAGGATCGGCCCAGTGCCCATCCCAGCACGAGCACCACGGAGAGGAAGAGGGACAGGGGAATCCGGTAGCGCTGCAGGCTGCGGCCCAGGGCATAGATGGGTGCCGGGCCGCGGGCGCGGATCGGTTGGCCGGCCAGGTGTCGATCCAAATCCTCGCTCAGGTCGAGGGCTGAGGCGTAGCGATGCTTGGGAAGTTGCGCTAGGGCCTTGGAGAGAATGCGATCCAGGTCGCCGGAGAGTTTGCTGCGCAGTTGGGATGGAGTGCAACCACACAGGGGCGCGTGGGCGGTTCGATTCGCGGCGCGGCTGCTGGCTTTGGCCGGGGTCTCTGTTTGCACGCGCTTGCGGGCTTCGGCGGGCGTGAGTCCTTTGAGCTCTTGGGGGGAGGTGCCGGTGAGCAGTCGGTAGAGCAGGGCTCCGAGGGAGTACACGTCGGAGGTGGCGGCGGGTCTCTGTGCGGACCATTGCTCGGGGCTGGCATACTCGCATGCGAAAATGGGGCCTCCCTCCGCCGGGCCGACGGGATCCTCGGGAAGCGCTTGGCCTTCCACCGGATTCCATTGGGCCAATCCGAAAACCACGATGCGCAGGTTGCCGTCGGGTATCAGGTGTACGTTGCTGGCTTGCAGGTTCAGGCCATGGATGCCTTTTTGGTGGGCGTGGTGGACCGCTTGGCAAACCTGTTGGAAGGCGCGTATCCGGTCGGCGACCGGCGCCTCTTGGGAATCGAGGTGGGCTTCGATGTCGGGACCGTCCAGGAATTCGGTGACCAGGTAGGGCAGTCCGCCCTGGGTTTGACCGGCTCCGAGAACCTTGGCGATGCCCGGGTGATCCAGCCGCCCTTGCAATTCCCTTTCAGCGAGGAAGCTTGGGTCGTGGCCTGCACCCGGTGCGGTCGGGCGCTGGAGCGTGATGAGAACTTCGCGATCAAAAGCTCCGTCTTGACGTTGGGCCAGGAACATGTCCCCGGAGCCTTCCAARTCGTGGTGGCGCAGGATCAACCACGGCCCCAGGGTTTGGCCAACCTGGGGCCAAAGGGGATCGTGGGGGAGCKGAGCGGGCATGGCCCCATGTTAGTGCTGGAGCKGTATGAGGGAAGTCCACCTTTGCAATATGGTCTGAATCGGCCACCCGYGGGAGTCTTGACAAMAGAAAGGAGCCCCCYGCAWTGCGGGGGGCTCCTYYTTAGATCTCGCGGCCARGKSKCGCGATCAGGCGTGTGACTACTTGAGGTTCAAGACGCCGGTGCTCCTGCCGTTGAGCAGGGTRCGGGTCTCGGCCAGGTAGTTGGTTCCATGGGCGAGCACYGAACGCCAAGGCGTTGAAGTGCGGTCGGACATGTARCCGATGGCCAGCATGGCAGCKTCGCGGGTGGKAGAYTGKGCGTCGCCYTTCACTTGGAGCATTTCGACCAGGGCTTCGAGGGAGCGCTTGTCTCCGATGAAWCCGAGTGCGAGGGCGATGGACGCCCGCTTCTCTTTGCTGTGGGTACGCTTCAGGCGGCGGGTCAATTCCTCAACCACGGCYGAGTCACCCAAGAGGCCGAGGGCCAGTCCCGTGCGCGATTGCACCAGGGGCTCCCGATCCGAAGTTTCCAAGGTGTCCTGCAAGCAGGCRACTACACYYTTGTTKCCCGAAAGGCCCARRCCCAGCGCCACGTATGAACGGGCGGTGGYGTCCTTGGTGGACGTGAGCTTCGCGGTCAGCATGTCGGTGCCGGTCTCGGACTTACGCAGGCCGAGGGCCACACTGTAAGCGCCCAGGTCGGACGCGGCTTTGGAGCCCTTGGCCACGCGGGCCAGTGCACGGTCGACGCCGGAGTCCAGGTCTTGACCTTGCATCGAGCGCTGGTAACCAAAGACACCCAGTGCCAAACCGGCCCAGGGGCGGATGTCCCGCTTGGCCCGGCTCAGGTGGCTCATGAGTTCCATGCGAACCTCGGTCGAGGCCGCCCAGAGGTCCTTGCCTTGGCCGCGGCGACTGCCGACTTCTGCTAAGGACATGAGTGCGAAGCGCTTGCCGAGGGGGCCGCCCTTGGAAGCTTGACGCTTGAGTTCGCTGCGAATCCAGCGGTCCACGTCCTCGTTGTCAGCATCGCCCATCAGGCCCAGTGCCATGATGGCGCTGTTCTTGACGGTCTGGGGCTGCTCAGCGGAACGGGCCAGGGAGTCGGCAAGGATCTCAGCGGTGCCCAACTTGATTTCGTTGATGGCGTCGTGGAACTTGGTTCCTGCCATTTCGCCGCCGGCGAGGACCAAACGGCCCAGGGTGCTGGCCGTGTGGGCGCGCACGTTGGCGTCGAATTCCTCATTTGCGGTGAAATACCGCATGAGATAAGTGACTTGGGCCTGGAAGGAAGTGTCCGGGTTCGCAACTTCGCAGGTGCCGCAGATGCAGACCTCAACGTCGGATTCGAACTTCAGCGGAATCAGGCCGATGGAGACCATGGCAGCAACCTGCAGGTCGCTGCGGGTGGCGGAGCCGACGGTGAGCTTCTTGTCCTCGTCTTCTTGGTCAGCCTTGCCCTTGCCTTTTTTCTTCTTGGCTTTCTTGTCCTTATCCTTATCGGGATCCTCTTCTTCGAGGATCGCGACCAGGCTGGCAACCGCTTCGCGGCGCAGGGACATATTGTTGGTCTTCGAAGCTGCGAAGCCCAAGCCGTAGGCTGCGAAAGCTCGCATACCCAGGGGGATTTCATCACGCTTGAGGAACTCCTGTCCTTTGGGCGTGTTGCGTGCGATCGAGGTCAACAGGTCCAGGTTGTTGGGTCCGCAAGCCAAACCGAGGGCCACCGCAGCGGTCTCGTTGATGGTGGCGTGTCCGTTGTTCAGATAGAAGTGCAGGAAGAACTCAAACGCTTCCTCGTTCTCCTGGCCTCCGATCTTGGCCATGGCCATCATGGCGCTCTTCAGGAATTCCTCGGAGCCGCCCTCGCGAATTCCTTCGCGGATGGCGGGAACGACGGCATCTTGAATGTTCTTAGCGGTCAGACGTCCGCCAGCGGAGGTCGTTTCCGCGCCGCGGCCCAGGTTCCAATCGGAACCGCCGGTCAGGACTGAGCCGCCGGTGTTGATGCTGCTGTAACGCAGGAAGCGATCTTGGTTGAACTCCCACCAAAGTTGCCATGCACCCGGGTTGCCGATCTTCTCATGCCCGTTCAGGGTATAAGGATTTTGCAGGCCGTCGGGCCTGGGCATCAGGGGATGGGTGGGGGTTTTGGGTGAGCCCATGGGGCCACCGGGACCGGGTGTCATCGGACCGCCGGTTCTTCCTCCAGTCGGATTCGCGCCCCCGCCTCCAGCGGGTCCACGAGGAGCGGGTCTGCCACCACCGGTGGCACGGGCCGGGCCTCAGCAGCCTTGCGCGCTTACGGGGTCCATCATCACGAAGCTTGCACAAATTCCGAGCAAGCCGATCAGTAGGGTTTTTTTCATAGCTAGTTGGCGGTGTTGGGGAAAACAGGTCTGTCGAGGGAAAGGCGCCACAGGGCGGACTTTCTCCCAAGCCCTGTTAAGGGTACCGGGTTCTTACGATTTGACGGGGTTTCATATTGAGAGAGTTCCAATTCGTTTCCAGCTAGAGGGAGGTTGATGACTCTGTCACATAGCATTTACGTGGCGCTTACATAGTGACTCCTTAATGAGCGCCCAAGCGTGAGGTTTTCTCTCCTGGGCGGGCTCGCTACACTCTTCGCCCGGGAAACCATCGTGGAATCCCGCCGCTGGGGGCGGCACGCCATGTGCCTGAGACGTACCCCTGAACCTGATCCGGATCGTGCCGGCGTAGGAAAGCGAGCCATGAGCAATACAAAACAAGAAGAAGGGGTCCAGCCCCTCGAGTCTTTCGAGACGTCCTTTCCCTCCTCCCACAAGGTTTTTGTGGAGGTCAAGCATGGTCCTTGGACCCTGCAAGTTCCCAAGCGACGCATTCACTTGAGTGGCGATGAGCCCTCCTTGGATGTGTACGACACCACCGGCCCCCAGGGTTTGGACGCGACCAAAGGTGCACCCAAACTGCGCACGGAATGGATCGCGGCGCGTGAAGCGGGTGAAGGCGGCAACGTGAGTCAGATGTACTACGCGCGCCGTGGTGAGATCACCGCGGAGATGGCTTTCGTGGCCGAGCGCGAGGGCGTGACGCCCGAGTTCGTGCGCGAAGAGATCGCCGTGGGCCGTGCCATTTTGCCCTGTAACATCAATCACCCGGAATCCGAGCCGATGATCATCGGTCGCAAATTCCTGGTCAAGATCAACTCGAACATCGGCAACTCCGCCGTGAGCTCGAGCATTCAGGAAGAGGTCGACAAGCTGAACTGGTCAGTGCGCTGGGGGGCCGATACGGTCATGGACCTGTCCACAGGCGAGAACATCCACGAGACGCGCGAGCACATCATCCGCAACTCGGCCGTGCCGATCGGAACCGTGCCGCTTTACCAGTGCTTGGAAAAGGTCAACGGCAAGATCGARGATCTGACCATCGAGCTGTTCCTGGAAACSCTCGAAGARCAAGCCAAGCAGGGCGTGGATTACTTCACGATCCATGCCGGYGTGCTSTTGCGCTACGTRCCCATGACCGCCRACCGYTTGACGGGYATCGTRTCCCGYGGYGGTTCRATCATGGCCAAGTGGTGCTTGTCCCACCACAARGAGAACTTCCTCTACACCGAGTTTGAGCGCATTTGYGAGCTGATGAAGCGYTACGACGTGKCCTTCAGYTTGGGCGATGGCCTGCGCCCCGGTTCGATCAAGGACGCCAAYGATGAAGCCCAAYTGGCYGARCTCAAGACCCTCGGCGARCTGACCAARATCGCGTGGAAGCACGACGTGCAAGTCATGATCGAAGGCCCGGGCCACGTGCCCTTGCACAAGATCAAGGTGAACGTGGATCTGCAACGCGAATGGACCCACGACGCGCCCTTCTACACCCTGGGCCCGCTCGTCACCGATATCGCCCCCGGCTACGACCACATCACCAGCGCCATCGGTGCCGCCATCATCGGCAGCCACGGCACGGCCATGCTGTGCTACGTGACGCCCAAGGAACACCTGGGCTTGCCCAACCGTGACGACGTGAAAGTCGGTGTGATCACCTATAAGATCGCCGCCCACGCCGCCGACCTGGCCAAAGGCCACCCGGCCGCGCAACTCCGCGACGACGCGCTGTCCCGCGCAAGGTTCGAGTTCAGATGGCAAGACCAGTTTAATATCTCCTTAGACCCAGAAACTGCCAAAGACTATCACGACCAAACCCTACCAAAAGACGCGCATAAGGTGGCGCATTTTTGCTCAATGTGTGGCCCCAAATTCTGCAGCATGAAAATAACGCA
>JAESRM010000202.1 GCA_016764635.1 Planctomycetota bacterium | reverse complement strand
GAGCACGGTCGGTGAAAGATTGAACTCACCCTCGCTAGAGAGAGAGTGATTCGAGCAAGCGATTGTTGGCCGCGCCGATTTGTCTCTCGGTGGCGTCGGCGGCGGGTAGATATCTAAAACAGACCGCGGACAGTCCGGCTCCAAGAACTTCGATGCGCTCCTCAGCCTCCAGCAACCCTTGCAAGTAGCGGCGCAATTCGATTTGCCCTTCGAGAATTTGCACCAGGCGGTCGATGCCGTGGGTCTTGAGTATGGCCCAGAATTTCAGGGCGCGATTGGGCCGGGACAACTCAAAGCCCAAGTCGAAGAACGCATGGGTTTCGCTCGGATCCGTTTGGCGAACTTTGGTGTAGTCCGCGTTCATTTGGAAGTGGGCTTTTGCTTGAGCCTCATCGCGCAACAAGAGACAACCCACGCCGATCGGAGCAAAGAGCCACTTGTGCGGATCGATACTAAGGGAATCCACACTCGCGACTCCCTTACGCACCCATTCAAACTCGGACAGACGCGCCACCGGTGCACCATAGGCTCCGTCCACATGCAGCCAGGTGTTCGACGCCTTGCAGACCTTGGCGATCGCTTCCAAGTCATCGATAGCACCCGCATTGAAAGTACCCAGGGAAGAGCTGTAGCGGGCGAAACGCCAACCCCAACCCTGCTAAGATCCGCGCCGCAATCGTCTCATGCACACGCAAGGCATCGCCCTAGAAGGCCTGATTACCAAGGGGGTCGTAGCGGGAAATGTCCTGCACTTCCTGCACCAAGAGAACCGCGCGCTCCACCGCTGCCGTATTCAGACCTGAAGCACCCGAACTCCCACCTCCCGACGCCGGTGTCCATGCGCCGGTTACGAGTAGGAGGGATAGGGAGAGCGCTGCGATCGCGCGACGGGGTTCTAGGCATTTGTTGTCGATGTACTACCGGGGTGGACTCAAGTTGGGATTACTCGTTGGAATCACCAGCACATAATGAGCTTACAGATTGTTTGGGAATCTGATTCCGCGAGGTCCATAGCCTGCAAAGGTACGGTCCCCTTGGAATCCCTTCCGGCTACTTGATCGACCAGAGAGCCGTCGCCGAGCCGTCCTCTTCCGGACCTGTGGACTCGTGCGTGAATCCACACTTCCGAAGAACGTTGTGCGAAACCGTGTGCCCCGCATCAACCGTCGCGATGATGCGAGTGAGCCCCAATTCGTTCTGTGCGTAGGCGACCATGCCGCGCCCGGCCTCCGTGGCAAAACCAAAATTCCAAAACTGACGGTGCAGCGTGTACTTGTACTCAGGATCCGCCTGATTGCCCGGGTGGGTCAACCCACAGAAACCAACGGTCTCCCCACTCCCCTTAAGCACAATGCAGGACATGCCATAACCACGGGTCCTGTAGTTGTTGTCGGTGATCGCGATCCACCGCTTGCAGTCCTCAGCCGAGAGCGCCGTACCGTCGCCCACATATTTCATCGCGTCCAAATCACCATAGGCCCCCATCATCCCTTCCATATCGGAATCGACCAGCGCACGTATACGCAGCCGCTCAGTTTCAAATAGTGAATTCATGACAGCTCTAATCATACCCAACCGCGCTACGGTGCCTGAGACGGTGCCTGACACCGTCTCGGGTCCCAGAGGCGGCCGCGGTTCTTGGGCGTGACTTTGAAGTCCATGGCTAGGGACCAACCGTCGAGCGCGTGGGTCAGCAGGAAGTCGTCGGGCTGGTGGCGCTTGAGCATGCCCAGGTAGGAGACGAATCCGCGTTGCTGGCAGAGTTTGAGCAATTCCTCGAAAACGCCTTGGGCTGTGTCGTCGGGTAGGAAGGGTTGGTATTGGATCAGGCCCGTGCCGTGTTGGCGACCGTACGCGAACTTCCAATTCGGCACGAAGTCGAGCAGGAAGTTGAAGCCTGCGTGGCTTTGCAAGTACTCGCCTTTCTTGGTTTCGCGCTTGCCCATCCAGTGCTTGAGTCGGTTCAGGTTGCGCATGCCCAGGTCGCTCCCGAATGCTCCCGGGTATAGGCCTTCAGAACTTCTTTTGCGCATCCCCATAAGTCATTGCCCCCCCCCCCGACTTAGAGACCCTCGGACCAATTTCACGAAAGTCAGAAGTTGAAAAAGGAGGTCAGACTCTGAACCCTTAACTCCAGAGGCATGAAATTGCCCGCATCTTGCTTGCATACATTCGCGGCAGAACCAGGCCTAGAATCCGTCCTCATTCATTTCTACCCAACCATCCCTACAAGGATTTCAAGATGTCCGAATCCCAATTCCCTGCACGCTTTTTACGCTTCACGCTCCTGATCGGCTTGTGCTTCTCCCTTTCCATACCCGCAATGTCGCAGGTAATCTACGTTGACGCTGATGCGCCAGCTGGGGGGACAAGCCAAAACGACGACTGGACTGATGCTTACCCTGAATTCCGAGATGCTCTTCTGGACCCAAGAAGCTCGTCCCACCAGATTTGGGTCGCTGAAGGAATCTACAAACCCACTAGTACGACCGATAGGACCCAGACATTCTCGATCCCGATCGGAGGGCGAATCTATGGTGGATTCAGGGGTGACGAAACTTCACTTGTTGACCGTGCTGGGCTCTTCGCCACGACAATCTTGAGTGGAGACATTGACGGCACACCTGGACTTAGCGACTTCGACAGCTTCCACGTCGTAACGGCTTCCAATATTGGAAACCTGGAGTTCGACGGATTCACAATCCGAAATGGTAATGCCAACCAATCAACTCTCGGGAATGGTTTTGGCGGTGGCATGTATGTAAATGGCCTCACCAGTGGAAGCGGCATAATTTTCAAGAGGTTCAGGAATTGCACGTTTGTGGACAATCGGGCTTTATATGGAGGGGGTCTGTATGCCGAGCGTGTCCTGCTGCCTTTCTCACACTGTAACTTCATCAACAACACTGCTGCTTTCGAAGGGGGCGGTGCCTGGTTCAAGACGCGTCAATTCGGCAATTACGCACATAACGTTACCTTCTCACGCAACCGGGCCCAAAGGGGAGGTGGTCTCTACATCGTCAACACCCCTTCATACACTGAATTCGCCAACTGCAAGTTTGTGGGCAATCTCGCAACGAGCAACACCGCGGGGATCATCGTCGGTGGTGCTGGCGCCTGGATCGAAAACGTTGGCTACTAGGAGATGCACTTCACACACTGCACCATCGCATTCAATTACATTTTGGCTCCCGCACACTCACCCGGCGAAGGAGCTGGCTTATACTTGGGCACAGCACCCAATACGGTTCCCAAGTTTTTCATGCACAACTCGATTGTTTGGGACAATCTGAAGTACGAAGGATCCTCCGCTTCGAAGAGTAGCGTAGAGGGACCTGGGGCTGCCCCCAATGAACTCATCGCTAGCTACTCTGACATTTGGCAAGCGAGCGGTCTGCCCTGGCCCGGCATAGGAAACATCCAAGCAGGCCCCATTTGGTCCGACCCTGCTTCCGATATCCGCGATACGGTGTCTGACTCCATGCCGCCGGTGGCGGCATGGAGTCAGACACCGTATCGCGGTTAGTACTGCGTCAACGGCAAGTCGACCGGCGCGTTGTAGGGTTCCAGGACGCGGCGGTAGAGGTCGGATTGCATGAGGCAGTCGGGGTCCAGGTCTTGCTTGTGGGCTAGGAACTGTTTGACGTCTTTTTCGTCGAAGGCGCGGCGTAGGGCGCCGGGGCCTAGGACCAGGTCTTTGGCGAAGTAGAAACGGCCGCCGCCGCGCAGGACGATTTCGGTCATGGCATCGCATAGGTCCCAGAGGCGGCCTCGGTTTTTGCGCGTGACTTTGAAGTCCATGGCTAGGGACCAACCGTCGAGGGCGTGGGTCAGCAGGAAGTCGTCGGGCTGGTGGCGCTTGAGCATGCCCAGGTAGGAGACGAATCCGCGTTGCTGGCAGAGTTTGAGCAATTCCTCGAAAACGCCTTGGGCTGTGTCGTCGGGTAGGAAGGGTTGGTATTGGATCARGCCCGTGCCGTGYTKGCGRCCGTASGCGAACTTCCAATTSGGCACGAAGTCGAGCAGGAAGTTGAAGCCYGCGTGGCTYTGCARGTACTCGCCTTTYTTGGTTTCGCGCTTGCCCATCCAGTGCTTGAGYCGGTTCAGGTTGCGCATGCCCAAGTCGCGATTGAGGATGCGCAGGGGGCGCCAGACCTCGTTCTTGGGGAAGCCCATGATCGAACTGGGTAGCTCCTGGTAGGCCAGGGAACAGGTCTTGTCGGGGTCCTTGTCCTCGCCGGATTTCAAGTGGCGCGCCAGGTGTACGAGGCCGCGGCCGGCGGCCTTGCCCTTGGCAAAACAATCCATCCAGCCCACGGCGTAATAGGAGTCGTCCTCGTGGTCGGACATGGTTTCCATCATGTCCCCCACGCTTGTGGCGGTGATGCCGCGCACGTAGACATTGCCCGATTCCACCGGTTGCGTGCGGAACTCGAGGCGCGTGATGCAACCGAGCAAACCCATGCCGCCGATGACGGCCTGGAAGAGATCGTCGCCAGGCTTGAGCGTGAGCAGCTCGCCGGTCGGCGTCATCAAATCCAACTCGCGGATGTTGGCACCCATGGCGCCCACCTTAAAGTTRTTCTTGCCGTGCACGTTCATGGACGCGGCGCCGGCCAGGGTGGGCTGCATGGTGCCCGGCACCACGCGAGGCCAATGGCCCTGGGGCAGAATATGCTTCCAGAGTTGACCGAAGGTCACGCCGCCTTGCACGTTGGCGTAACCGGCGGGTTTGCCGTCCGGGCTCTGGGCAAAGGGTTCGAAACCCAGGATGCGATTCAGGCGCGTGATGTCGAGCACCAACGCCGGGCGCTCGTCCATCGACTCCATGTGACTCGCATCGCCGTAACTGCAACCCGCACCGCGCAGGGTCATGAGCACGCCATCCGCGCTGCACGCTTGCATCACCGTTTGCAGTTGCTCGACCGTCTCCGGCTGAACGAAACGCGAGTGGGCGCCGGAGACCATGCCCCAGCCTTCCATGAACTTGTAACCGGTGGGAATGCCAGCCAAGGCCTTCTCTAGACTGTTCGGGATCTGCATCAGATGCTCATCTTTTTGAAGATGAAGGAAGGGATCGAACGGATCACGGTGCCCACGGCCCACCAGCGCATGGGCACGTAGCGGGTGTTGAAGAATCCTCGGCGCGCGCTGCCGATGATGGTGGCGGCGGCCTCCTCGGCGGAGATCAGCCACATGAGGTCGGGCAGGCCCTCGGTCATGGGCGTGTCGATGAAGCCAGGTTTGATGGTCAGCACGTGCACGCCGACCTCGGAGAGGCGGTTGCGCAGGGATTCCAGGTAGGTGGCGAAACCGGCTTTTGTGGCGTGGTAGGCCGGGTTGCCCTTGCGGCCCCGGTCGCCGGCGATGGAACCGATGCCCACCAGGGTGCCCGAGCGCTGGCTCTGGAAGAGGATGGCGGCCTCATTGCACCAGGCCATGGCGCCGGCCAGGTTGACAGCAACCTGCTGCAAGTCCTTTTCGGTGTTGTACTCCTGGGGCCCCACCTCGGGCATGCAACCCGCGGCGTAGATGAAGAGCTCGATCGGCCCGATCTGGCTAGCCAGGCGGGCGAAGGCCGGTTGCACGTCATCCGTGTCCGTCACATCGCTGACCATGGGCAGCACCCGGCCGGGCTCCAGCTCCATTTCCTTGGCCAAGGCCTCGAGTTTCTCCC
>JAESRM010000361.1 GCA_016764635.1 Planctomycetota bacterium | reverse complement strand
CCGCAACCAGAGCGAGCGCAGCCGCCGTCTCGTTGAAGTCCAAGCCCGCGGCTGAAGCCAGCGGACCGGCCATTTTGAAAGCCTCCCCAAGCTCTTCGATCGTCACGTTAGCCGAGGCCTGTGCCTTGGCAAGCACGTCGGCAACCATCCCTGACTGAGTCGCCTCCAGGTTGTAGCCCCTTAGCACGTTCGCTGAAATGTTGGCCGCAGATGCAAGCTCAATTTGGCCTGCTGAAGCCAGGTTGAGCACACCCGGCAGAGTCGAAAGCATCTCCTGCGTATTGAAGCCCGCTTGCGCCAAAAGACCTTGGGCTGTAGCAGCCTCGGATGCTGAGTGGACCGTCGTGCGACCGAGCAAGAGCGCCTGCTCGCGCAAGGCCTTCAAGTCTTCGCCTGTGGCGCCTGAAAGGGCCCGCACGCGGTTCATGGCCTTCTCGAAGTTCGCTCCCGTCCGAAAGAGCGCGACGCCAGCACCGATAATTGGCGCGGCGAGTCCGATGCTCATATTCCGGCCAGTCTTCGACATTCTGCTGCCCAAAGCCCCTACCCTCGAGCCCACTCGCGTGAGCATCGGAGAGAGCCGGTCTTGGCCGATCAGGGGTACGCGGATGGGAAAGCTGCGGGACATTCTAGATGGGGTGTGGCTAGGAGCGAATCCGGATTACTGCCTGGCGCCATCGCTCAATCTCGTTCCAGGTCATCAGGCGCATGACCTCAGGGGGCCAGCAAAAGGCCAAACAAAGGCCAGCCGCTAAGTCGAACCAGTTGCTTGGCCAGGTTCGAAAAAAGTCTCGACCTCCGCGATGGTCATCATCGCGTCGAAAGGGCTTAGCTTGTCTATAAGGGCCTTGGGGTGACCCGTGGACGCCGCTGCGAGAAACAGGTAACTCTTGGGGAGCATCGGCAAAGGCATGTCGCCCATGTCGCCAGCATTGATCTCGTGAAAGATCAACTCTTTGATTTTGGGGCCATCGTCGAACGAAACTGGCTTGTCCAATGTGAGTCTGGAGATTTCTTTGCGTCCCATTACTTGGTCACCTTCATGTCGGTTCCGTCAAAACGGACAGATATTTCACCGGACTCAGTACTTCCGCTGCCTTCGCCTGCAAACCAGGCTCCCGTCAGCATGAGGGACTTCCCGGTCTTGAGCTCGATAGTCACCGTGGCATCCACGAGGTTGGCGAGCTTTACGAAGTCAAAGTCGCGGGCATCCACGATCTTTCCTTCAATGAAAGGCACCTGGTCCTGCTCCGTGTAGCCCAGGACGCCATCGCCAACAACGGCCTCCCGCTTGGGTGTGCCGAGGCCGTAGGTGAAGTCACCCTTCGATCGAAGGAGTTCACCGTTCGCACGCACACTGATTGTTCCGCCTACTGCGCTCATTGGATTTTCCTCTTACAGTTTGAATTGGATCTTGGCTCCGAAGACTCGGAGTTGGTTCATGAGGTTCGGTCGCAGGATGATGTCCAAGCGGTTCGGGTCCTCAGTGTTTCGCTCGACCTGGAGGTCTTGCTCGAATTGATCTGGGGACTCCACAAAGCCCTTGCCGATCCATTCGTTGAAGAGGCCGATAACCTCTGCGCGAGCTGTAGAAGGCGTCATCACGATCTGGCCTGGTGCACTCCGGACTCGATCATCTCCCAGCATGGCGCGGGGGTACTTCTGAGCGAAACGGTTGCGCAGGTCGAAGCGTAGGCGCTCCAGGGTGAGCAGGGTGTTCACGTCCAGCAGGGCTACCGTCTGGCTGCCGGTGGCATCCGTCTGGTGCATGGTGATCGTGCGCTGGATGCGCACCACGCCACCGGAGTCGACCGTATGGGTGGCGATGCCGTCGTACAGCAGACCGTTGTTTTCGGTCATGCCGTAGCGGTCAGCCTCGGCCGGAGCGGAGATTCCACGCAAGGCCAAGGTCTGGAAGGGCTGCGCCGGGTGAACGCTAGCGCTTTCCGAAACGGCAGCAGCAAGTGCTGCCGCCCACTCCCAAGGGGTGGAGGGAGAGCCAAAGCAGGACATGGCGGAGACGTACTCAGAGTTGCGTCCATCCCCAAAGGCCAATGCTTCACCCCATCCCAACGGGGTGGCCGTGAACGCAACGGATCCTTGCATCCTTGTCGGACCAGCACGATCCGCCAGGTCCTGCTCGAGAACGCCCAGGATCGCCGCATCGGTGTACGGGACTGCCATGACGTTGAAGTGTTCGCCACCCGTGAAGGCAAGGGCTCCTGCCAGGTCGGGGGTTCCGGCGCCACCTGTGGGCTGCACGATGGTCAGCGCCAGGCCGGCCGGGAGGAACTCGTCCGTCTTRTGCGAGTGCTTGATCGGGATCTGGTCGCCGATGGTGCCSKCWYGCWWCKCRKYGMMSNTGASYKYGGYNGCNTCMKNGCYGWCSAMKSCMGNCNGYCWMACTGCACGTCGGCCTGGGCTGCCACTGCGGCCTGGATCGCGGTTGCGATCTGGGCCAAGGTTTGAGTGGTCGTGATCCCTACCTGCACGCGGACCGCGCCAAGGTAGAAAGCTACGGTGCCCGCGGCTGTAGCGACACTAGTCGCCTTGATCGAACCGACAGCCTTGGTACCCGCCCCCGGATCGTCCATGGCCACGAAGGTGTAGTCCAGGACCTGGGAGTTGGCAAACATGGCCACTGCCATCAGGTGGAGCATTGAGCCCTGCCCGAAGAACAGCTTGGCTTGCTCAGCGGAGGCAACGCGGGTAGGCACGTTGGCTGCCACGGAACCCGTGCTCAGCCGCTGCCCAAGAGCCAGGAGCTTGTAAGGTTGCGCGCCAAAGGACTGCGCGGCACCCGTGGGGTCCAGCTCTACGAAGAAACCGGGGGTGCGAATGGTCGACGGAACGCCGTTGATGGTGATGCTCATTTCTTTGCCTTAGCCTTGGTTTTCGCCGTCACGTCACCTGTCTGGATGCGCTTCATCCAAAAGGCATCTCGAGGGACTTCCGTGGGGCCCTCAATGGGCTGGAAGTTGTTCTGTGGGTCCCGAACCTTGAAACCCTTGACCGGAGTCACAATGACGGTCTGCATTACTGGTCGCCCCCAAATTGGTGGACCATGATCAGGTCGACCAGGTCGGCCTTCTTGGCGCTCTTGGGAATGTCAACGCCCGCGCTCACAAGGGCTTCCTTGAGCTCGGCCACGGTCATGTTGTTGTAGAGCGACTCGAATTCCTCTTCCGTTTCGGGGAGCCTGTCGGAATCGCCATCTCCGGCGTCGTCATCTCCGTCATCTCCGTCATCTCCGTCATCGTCATCATCGGAGTCATCGGAGTCATCCTCGTACTCCTCACCGGGGACTAGGACGCCCATGCGCACCAATGAGTCTTCGTAGGCTGACGCTTCGATGAGCTCGCCGTCGATGTAGGGGGTGCCGTCGCGCTTGCTGGGGTTGAAGCCCTCGCCCAGGTGGAATACTTGCTTAGTCATAGCTATTGGGGGATTTCGACCAGGTCCGAGGCTTCGTTGCCATCGGGTGACCCAGTCAGGTCGTAGTCGGCGCCCAGGCGTTCGAAGGGCACCAGGGTGGAATTTGGATCCCGGGGCGATAGCTCCAGGTATTCGAGTTCGTAGGTCCAGCTACCTACCGCCGTGGGGTGTTCGCTTTCGACCTCTTGGCCGGACGCAAACCCCTGGTATATGAGCGATTGACAACCAGCAATTTCGACGCTTGCCATGAAGTCCTCGATCAGCTGACCGACTTCGTCGAGCACGTCCAATTCGAGGTTTCCATGAACTGCCGGAAGCTTGGTAACCAACTCGATTGCGATTTCAGCGGTCTTGCGGTATTCCAACGGATTATCCACTTCGACCTCTGCGGTCTCCTTATTCGTCCAAACGCGAATCAGGAGCCCTTCCTTCTTCTGCACTGCGGCAGTCCGATGCCCGAAGACTCGGTCCTCCACGGCAGCAATCAACCGCGCACCTTCCGGCCCCTGCAGGCCATGGACAATCCCATGCCGCACTTGCTTGAGGTAGATACCCATCAGTCCTCCTTGTGCAGCATTAGGGTGAGGATGCCCTGGCCTTCATCGGTCAGGTTGGCCACCACCCAGGTTTGGGGTCCGTCGATCACCAGGTCCTGCATCTGGGGCTCCCATTCAAGGGCGTCCTTCCGCAGGTCGATGGTGTGCACGTTGGTCGAGATGGGGACGCCTTCCACGTCCACCTCCTCGCCGTTGTCCATAAATACCCCCTGAGCCGCGAACTCCGCACTGCCATCGCCACGCCGGATAACCACCGGCGTGCCAAAGATTGCAGGGCTGCACATGGTTTCATGCGCGCCCGCAAATGCGGAGTCGAAGCTCATGGGTGTGTGACCTAGTCGGTCAGGACTACGTGCGCGACGATGTCGCCGTTGATGTTGGCCTTCGTGAACTTGCCGACAAGCTTGCTGGCCGTGGCCGAGCCTGTGACACCGGTGCCGTTGTCTAGCCAATAGGCTTTCACGCCCACGCTGGCTGTGACCGCAGTCGGGGTAAGAAGCTCGAATTCGCCGCAGCGCAAGAACTCGTAGTCCTCGCCCGTAACAGCAGAATCCTGCGCCACTCCGAACATGTCGCCCACGAAGTGAGCTTCACCAGATACCACGTCGGCCGTTGCCGTTACGGTGATAGTTGCACCGCTCTTGATGTAGTTTTTCATGATCTTGGGGGTTGGGCCCGGCGGATCAGCCGCCGGGCAGAATCTTCAACTCAGAGGCTCTAGGAGCCGTTAGGGGGTAACCATGACCATGCCAACGTGGTCAATGGCCTTGGCACCGATCTCGTGGCGGACCTTCATCTGAAGACCGTCAATCTCGAAGCCCGTCTGCCACTCGATGTAGGGCTGACGGTGACCTTCCAGGTAGGCAAACTCGATCATGTCGGTTGCCTGGGGATCAGCCATCAGGAAGTAGGCCAGGGGGTCGTCCAGGTCCAAGAGGTCCATTTCGACCACTACGCCCACGATGCCCTGGTAGGGGTTGGTTTCGTCGGTCGTGGTAGGGTTCGTGGACAAGACCAAGAGCTTTCGCGCAACGCGCTCTCGCCTCGGGGAGCAGACCAGGTTGCGCGGTGTGACGCGGATACGCTCACCGGCAAGTCCCTTTTGTTCGCGCAGTTTGAGCAGCGCGGCCTCGAGGCCATTCTCGTCCAGGCCCGCAGTCACCATGTTCTTGTGCGCAGCACTGAACAGGGCCTGGCCGTCGGCCATGTTCGGATTCTTGAGCAGGATGCTGTAGACCAGTTTGTTTTCGAGCTCGGCAGCCTTACGGCCCATCGCCATGGGAATACGCCCCATAGTGTCCAAATCGTCGTTCAGGATGGTTTCACGAGAGATCGCCAAGCGCTTACCGAACTTCTCGATCTTGTACTTCTCGCCAGCTTCATCGAAGGATCCAAGCGTGTACTCGCCGGTATCCTTGACTTTCTCCAGCTCAGGAGCCCCGCCCATTCGGACACGGGAGACCTCTTTGAAGTCAGGTACGGACACTTCGCGCGAGATCTGGCCGAAGGTCAAGTTCACGCCCTCATAGCCTCGCAGCAGCACTGCGCTGGCAACATTAGCGAGCAGCATGGGGAAGTCAGAGGGGGTCATCATGCCAACTGCGGCACGTTGGCCGAGGATGGCGCCGGCCCGATCGCTTCGAGAGCCCATGCCACGCATGTTGGCACCAAGCGGCCGAGATACTCCTC
>JAESRM010000360.1 GCA_016764635.1 Planctomycetota bacterium | reverse complement strand
CGAATTGTTGGCGCGTTTGCATCACCGCGGCATCGCACAGATTTTTGCCGCCGGTAATTTGGAATATGATGGTCGGCAGATTCCGTTTTTGGCCATGGAGCGTGTGGATGGTTTGCCCTTGGATAAGTGGTTGCGCGCGGCCGACCCGAGTCGCAATGAGCGCATCGAGCTGGTGGCCAAGATTGCGGATGCGGTTCACCACGCGCACCTGAAGGGCGTCATTCACCGGGACCTCAAGCCGGGCAACATTCTTGTGGATGGTGAGGGTCAGCCGAAGGTCGTTGACTTTGGAATCGCGCGTGTGTTGGAGCGGGATGCTGCCCAGAGTTTGCAGACGAAGACGGGACAGATTTTGGGGACGCTGGCCTATATGGCGCCTGAGCAAGTGATCGGTGATCCCGACGGCATCGACGCCAGGGCGGACGTATATTCGCTTGGCGTGCTGCTCTATGAAGTGCTTTCGGGGGCGCTCCCCTTGGATATCGCGGGTCGTAACATCGGAACGGCGATCAATGCTATCCTTGAGCAATCCCCGGTGCTGCTAGGCAAACAGTCTGCAGCTCTGAAGGGGGACCTTGAGACGATCGCGGAGCGAGCCCTAGAGAAGGAACCGGAGCGGCGCTACGACTCAGCGGCGGCACTGGCCGATGATCTGCGCAGGTTCCTACGCTTTGAGCCCATTCAAGCCCGGCCCACCACAGCCTTCTATCAAATGTCGCGCTTTGCACGTAGGCACCGGGTGAGTGTCGGGCTGGCGTTTGCTTTCTTCTTGGCACTGACCGGAGGTCTGGCGAGCACCTTGGTGTACGCGCGCCAAGCGGATGAACGCAAGCTGCAGGCGGAGCAGGAGCGCGATACCAAAACGAAGATCAACGCCATTTTGGCGGCCAATCTCGCGCTCGCGRGCCCTTTCCACAGGGGTGCGCGCAACCGTGGTTCGGAGAACCTGAAAGAGATCGAGCGCCAAATCGGCGTGGGCATGAAGAACGACCCCGATGTGGAAATCCCCCTACGGATTGCGCTCGCGAGGGGATACCGGCAGATTGGCTTGCTCGATGGGGCGCAGAGAAATCTTCAGCTTGCGGTTTACCTGGTGTCAATACGTAGGACCCCGCAACCGAAAGAGGATCTGGCTATCGAGCTGGAACTCTGCAGGCTGCTGATAGAAAGGGACCAACCCCAAGAGGCTCAACCGCGCCTCGAAATCGCGTATGTTCAGGCACAAGCCATATATGGCCCCGACGGCCGGGAGGTGTGCCAGATTCGTGCCGACTTGATCACCTGTAAGGTATTCAAGGAACGTTCTGATGCGGCTCTACAAGAAGCCCTCGAATTGCTAACTAAAACGGAGCGGCTCTTTGGCAAGCGGGACCCCGACAGTCTTTCAGCCCTTAAACTGCTCGTGATGGCGGCTAGTTTTGCGGGCCGTTCCTCGGAAGCGATTCGGCTCAGCAAACAACATGTGGAGCTCTGCAAAGAGGTCTACGGACCGCTCCATGGACGCACACTCGCCGCGCAAATCGGTCAGGCTTCTTTCCTGTCATGGGCCGGGCAAGTTCACGAAGCGGATGAACTCCTGAAGCTCATCGAGTACGACGCCGTGCGCACATTTGGTCAGGACAATTGGGTGCGCCGATCACTGATTCAAACGATTGGCGAGAATCATTCCAACGCGGGTCGCTATGAGGAAGCCGCCAAAGCATTGGACGAAGCGGCCAGGTTGAACGGCGCGACCCTGGGAGAAGCCCACTCCTCCACGCTCATGTGCCGAGATCAAAGAGCCATCGCACTTCGCAGGGCCGGTCTCCATGAGGACGCCCTGGCCGAGTTTCATGCCGTGCGGAACCTAAGGGAGGAGTCCCTTGGCTCGGACCACGCCGACCTGGGCGGTTCATGGACCGCAATCGCCATCACCCTCAGGATCATGGGGCGCTTCGATGAAGCGCTTGAGTGTTTTGAAAAAGCGCAGGCCAATGGCCTCGTAAACTTTGAGCGCGGCCACGATCTCAACCTCTGGACCGAGACATCCCTGGCGCGCTTGCTGCTGCGCATGGGGCGCAACGAGCGCGCGGTCTGCATTCTCGAAGAGGTCGTGCCCCTGCGCAAGGGGTTGGCAGGCACAGAGAACACAACCTACTGCTCAGATTTGAAGTGGCTTGGGGATGCTTTGCGCGCTGCGGGAAATTACCCCAGGGCCCAGGTCATTTATGGGCGGTGCCTCGCGTACCGCCCGCCTTCTTGGAAGGAGGCGGATTGGGATTGGCGACTTCTGTTCAAGATCAGCCTTTGCCAAAAGGAACAGGGGCAAGCCGGTGAGGAGTGGCTCACATTGCAGGACCTACAGGCTCGCATGCAGGCACATGAAGACGTCGATCCGGAGTTTGGCGAGGCTATTGCAGCTCGATTGAATGAATTGGCAGCGCTTGACTCCAGCGATTAGCGAAGCGTGGCCGATGGCTATGCGTACCCATTCAATACCTGCGGCTAGGCAGCTACAATCCGCCCAAGTCAAAGTGCAACAGCCTTTGATCCTGGTCGTCAGCGGCACTCCACTCCACCCAGAAATCATCACCGTAGCCCTTAGGCCCAGAGATTAGAAAGCGCCCTTCATGGGCCACATCAAAGGGCGGTAGCGTCATGGTGAAATTCCCAGTCGCGTCCGTGTGCAGCCGCAGGGGGGTTCCGGCCAAGCAGTCGATGGGCAGGCCCAGGAGAGCCTTTGTAGAGCCCGCAAAAGCTTTGTGTTTGATGCGGATGARTTGGGTCGGGTGGAACGTGGCGGTGGCGTTGGAGAAGGGCACGCCGTCCCGGGTTATTTGTCCATGAACCTGTTGTCCCGCTTCGATTTTTACGGTCACATGCCGAGCCTCACCGGGAACGAGTTTGATGGGCTGGCTACGACCGACACCGCTGGGGTGCGTCACGATGACCCGCACGCGCCCCCGCGGCAGGTCGGGGAAGCCGATACTCGCTTGCGGCATGTGCACGAGGGCCAGATCCATGCCCTCCACCGCGAACAACTGGATTCCTGGGTCCATGGGGATGACCTGGACACGCGCCAAGCCTCGCAAATGGGCCGGCCCTTCCACCAGCACCTGAAGCGCGCATGCGGGTTCGAGCACGAGGGTGCGCGGGCCGTTCTCGTCGCCGTCTAGAAACCCTCCCATGGTCGCATAGCCAGCTTTTCCGATACGGAAGGCGACTTTTCCAGTCGTCGTGGGCGTCACCGCAATGCTCGCATCCCGCGGCGTCCAGGTTTGACCTTGGACCCATATCCAGTCGGGGACAAGGGGCTGACCCCCATGGTCTTGAACGACTAAACGGTGGGGGGGTGTAGGCCCAAAGTTGAGGGTGAACTCGGAGTTCCTGCGGACTTGCACGAGGCGTACGCAAGTTTCCCCGCTGGGAGTTTGAACGCGCACGTTCATGCAGCCCGGTTCGAGGTGCTCGACATGCAAGGAACCATCGGCCTCGGTTTCGCCAACCCAACCAGCATTCGCGCCGTCCAAGAATTCAATGCTTGCTTGGGTTCCGACCTGATGGCTCGTGACTTGAATGGCCAGACTTGCGGAACGGTGGGGGTCGGTAGGGGGACCGGAGACTTGAGCCCCCGATTGGATGCTCAAACGCACTCTATCCATCGGAGTGACCTCCACTGAACGGGCCGCATGGTGTTCCAGTTCCATGGTGGAAGTCAGCAGTGCGGTTTTTGAAGTTCGGGCTTCGACAATGTGAGTCGCGCCCAGGCCTCGACCCCAATCCTGGCCCGAGTGAAGAGTATTGTAGGTTCCCAATGCGCCCAATACAGCGAGACTGAGCAGTCCGAGCATGGCGTATGATTTGCGTGTTTTATTCATGGCAGCAAGGGGAAGGCGGGGGCCCCGAAGAGCCCCCGCGAAAATCAACATTCGATCCAGGTCTTATTCGAACTGCAACTCGAAGGCGCCCATGTCGATGATGGCGTTGGAGTCCCCGTCCCCGTCGACCGATCGAACCTGGCCTCCGGCATCCACAAAGGGCTGCGGTTGGAATCCCGGTAGGATCGGGTTCCAATCCAAGAAAGGGTTGCCCCGGTCGATGACCAAGGTTTCGGAATCCGGATGCAGATTGCCGGCCAACGCATCGATCAAGGGCGATGCAGGAGCGGTTACGTTTCCCTGTCCAATGAAGAGTGAGAGCCCATTAGAACCCGCATCAATGAAGGAATTCCGAACCGTCACATCGCCGGTACTACCGCTCAACTCAAACGGGATTCCGATCTGCCCGTCCTCTCTTTGCAGGGAACTACCTGGATTGTTGTTGCCCCATAGGATTGAGTTCTCGACGGTCACATTGTTGCCACGACCATAGCCAATACCGCTTCCTTTGCTGTTGTCGACGCCTTCGTTGTAGGCCAGGGTGCAGTTGATGAAGTACGTGCTCGCTTGTCCCTGGCTCGTGCTTGCGAAGCCGCCACCATGGTGAGAGCTGTTTCTCCAGAATGTGGTCTGGGAGACCACCATTTGGGAGTTCTCGTTGAAGACCCCGCCGCCGGCGTCACCGTCCTGCGTCTGGCTGCCAGGAATCTCGGAGGTCGTGGAGTTGAAGTCAAACTCACTATTGGTGATTTGACAGAACCCGTCTTTCGAATACACGCCCGCGCCGTAGCTCGCAGTATTCAGCAGGAAGCTGCAGTCGCTAATGACATACGGGTTACCCGATTGCCCGGCTTCGACCATGTAGATTGCTCCGCCGGACCTTTGGTCCTGCCCAGCTGATTCCTGTTGGTAAGTCCGGTTCTCGCTAAAGTGACAGCCTTCAAGTGAGCCATTCGCCTCACTAATGTAGAGGCCGCCCCCGAACCCGCTCGTGCTAGAAGTCCCACATTCGTTGCGGTTGAAGGTGCAGTTTTGATAGTGCACGCCCTGGTCGGTGTTTTGGACTTCATAGATGCCGCCGCCTAGATCATTCGCGTAGTTGGCTCGGATCAAAAGGTTGCGAAGGGTCGGGTTCGCGAAACCCAGCCAAATGCCGCCGCCGTTGCCATGGAAGGATGTCCCGTCTGCGTACCCACCGGTTATCTGAAACCCGTCCAGGATCGCGTCGGGTCCACTGTTAAAGGAGATCACCACGTGATAGCTGTTGTCTGTGGCACTCTGTGTGCCGATTTCTCCAGAGAGCACGGTTCCGTTTGTGGCCGGATCAGGATTGCGTTGCGACCGGTTGGCTTCATTGCCTCCAAAGCCCCCATAGATTCCAACATGGTTCAGCAGGCCAATGCTACGTTCCCGGCTTGAAGGGTCGGGCGTATAAGTTCCCGACGCGACCCAAATTTCAGAGACATCATTGGTCAGGTCGCTGTCAGAGTTTCGATCACTCGCTACCTCGATAGCTCGGATTAGGGTCAGGAATGATCCGGCTCCCCAGGAGAGACCTTGTGCGGGATTGTTATCATCACTGCCCCGTTGGGCATCCACATGGAAACGGGACGCCTTCGTAAGCGGGTCAAGGCCGCGCTCAACTTCGTCCCCGTCGGAGAGTCCATCGCCGTCTGTATCAGGAACCGAGGGATCGGTGCCTGCCAAGCGCTCTTCATCATCACGCAGGCCATCTCCATCGGAGTCCAGCAGGCTCGGGTTCGAAGTGACCGCATAGGTCAGGCTCGAGCCAGGGACACTGGGGTCCATTATGGGTCCCACCATC
>JAESRM010000201.1 GCA_016764635.1 Planctomycetota bacterium | reverse complement strand
CCGCCCAGATTGAGTCGGGTGTCAGAAACCAGAACGTCCACTCCCTGGATCGGAGCGTCGGGGAAAGCGGCCTGAACCTGCCCCTCCCATTGGGCGGGGGTGGGATTGATCCGCTCTAGCAGTACCTGCATGACGCCGCGCGGGGCCCCATGAAAGGTGAAGATGTTGTATCCGGGCCTATCTACGGTGACGATCGTTTCACCCACCGGAGCCGCTGCCAGGGAGATGATACCAGCCAAGGAAGTGTCGGCAGCTCCGAGGAACGTGATGCCCCCATTGTCCTGGTGAGTGATGACCCTCGCGCCCGGTATGGGCAGCAGTGTTTCCGCATCGAATACCCAAACCTGAATGGCCGCTCCGGGAAGGAGAGCTCCCGTAGCCGCGATCCCGACCTGCGTCCACGTGCCATCGAAGGCCGCCGCGGGAGTATTGAGGGCGTTGTCGAAAGGCTGAACGGTAAACGCGACCGGCCCCATTGTCGGATCCACAATACCTATGGGAGCCGGGGCGGCAACAAACACATTGCCTAGGCCTAACTGAACCAGTGCAGGCGGATCCAGGGCTCCCACATTGTTGCCGAATACCGTCGAGACCCGCGCACCTGCCAAACCCTCGCTAGCCACTCCAAACACGGTCAAATCCCGTTGGTCGGTGATCAGTATGCCGGTGGGCTCGGGGCTGAACCCCATGGTCACAACCTCGGGCGCAGTCAGATCAAAGACATAGTCTTGAACACCGTCCAAGAATGGGCTTCCGTCAAGGACCCGAAGGCCCGTTTGCACCGTACCGCGTCCCATTCGAACAGCAATGCGCAGGTTCCCGTCGCTCAACAACCCCTCTCCCGCGCCATCGAGCAACTGCAGGTCCGAGGAGAACAGGTCTACCAGGGCCAAGCCTGCGGCCAGGGGCACTCGACGCTCAAATGCCACGGACTCGCTGCCCGAAGCCGAAGCGCCCACCAAATAGACAAACAATTCATCGCCGGCTTGGGAGACCTGGGCCAGCTCTATTTGAAGTATGGGGGTTACCAGGTCAGCCAGATCTACGGACCCGATCGCATCCTGGGCACCAAACGGYTTGGTGCCTCCTACCGGAGCAGGAAGACTAGCCAGATCGAAGTTGACGTTAGTAGCGATCACTGCGCCCCCATCGGCGTCGGTCAACTCAGAACCATTGGGTGAAAGGCTTAAAATCACCGAACTGCCAGCGCCTAGTGTCACCCTGGAGCCGAACACGTCCTCGCTGGCCCATGTCCAAGCGCTTGTGATCGGAACTCCGCCGCTGGTAGCCGACACCGCGAGGGGATTCGGGCTCGGTTCAGCCCCTCCCACACGCACGAACATGGAGCTAGGCCCAAAACTCACAGGATTCATCGGACGGTCAAAGACCACCGAAATCTCGGTCAGATCCGAAACGTTTGCCGCGCCCTGGGCCGGCACGGTCATCAGGATCTTGGGCAGGGGGTCCACTCGCTCGTCGGTGGAGAAACTGGTGAGCAAGGTCCCTGACCGGGTTCCCCATTCCTGGCCGGTCACATCCGTAACCAGGGCTCCCACCGCCACATTCAGATTGTAGCTGCGGCCGTCGGGCAAGGCCGCCACTGGCTGCAAGACCACCAGCCGCCCATCCCCGAGCAATGCCGGCGGATCGACCAACGGAAATTCAGTCCCTGTGAATCGATCCTTAAGAGTGAAGGCCCCTGCCAGACTCTCCGGGTTCATGCTTTCGCTGAAGCGCAAGTCCAGGGGGCTGCGGGGAAACACCCCGCCGCCACTCGGCAGGGTCGCTTGCAATACCGGCAAGGCCCCGAGCACGATGTTGCCATCCTGAGGCGACGAAGCGGAGGCGGTCCCGACACCGTTATCGCCCGAGCCGCTGGAATTGCAGCCCTCGGTTGAGAAAACACAGGCCGGGTTGTCGCACCCAGCGAGCCCGACCATGGAGAACACGGCGAGGGCGGCTAGGGATGTGAATTCACGGAATCGGAGCATCATGGACGTTTGGAAGGAGGGGGGGAATGGTGCCGAGCTTGCGGAGAACGGGTGGGCGACCTAGGAGGGTGTGCCTGGGAAATAGGCCCGTCCAGGCGCGGGCCTGGGCGGCGTGGGACGGTCGAGTCCCCGGGTACTTCCCTGCCCCCTTAATATAGTGGACCGGACACACACCGGGCGAGGCCCTGGCCGCCTTTTCCCCAGCCCCATCCCCCTAGGGGAATTCCGTGACCCCAGACCTGCTGCATAACTACTTGCGCGGGTTACAATTCCCGCTTCGCTCGCCCCGTATCCAACTCCAATATGCGCTTCTCCCCCGTCCTCTTCGCATGGACCGTTCTTGCCGGTCTGCCCCTCGCGTGCCAGGGCCCCAAGGGTCCCAATCCCGAACATGCGACCCCCGCCCCCGGGTCGGCGCCGACCCAGGGACCCACGGCCGAGTCTCTCGAGGAGTCCATCGACCAGGTTTCCACTGCCCTCGCTCTCTTGGATTTCAAGGAAGCCCGCAGCGTGATCGATGCCCTGGAGTTTGAGCGCCTGGTGGCCACCGCCGAGCAAGCCCTTGCGAATGGGGAGCCGAGGTCGGCCCTGCGCCCCTTGGAGCGCGCCATGAAACTCAAATCTGGCGATGCGAACACGCTGTATCTTCGGGGGCAAGCGGCATACGAAGCCGCTCCGAACGACAGCCAGCCGGGATTCTTTTATGGAGACGCGTGCTCTTTCCTGAGACAGAGTTACGAAGCCGGCGTGCACGCCCATGGGACACCCGGAGCCCAAGAGTACCGGGCCCTCGTTTTCGCAAGCCGCGCCGCCCACCTGATTCCGGATCCGACCCAGGCCCTGGACTTGGCTCGCATGGCGGGTCGCGTGCAAGCCAAACTTCGCACTGACAATGTGCCCCTACCTGTCCTGGACAATCCTCTCGAGAAGGTCTGGGCCGAAGCTAGCTTCGCGCGCTACATCGAAATCAAGCGGGCCGACGGGGACGCCGCCGAAGCCCTCGCCGAAGCGGAAGACAAGCTGCGTTCCTACGCGGGCCGACGCCCCCTGGATCCTTGGGGCTTCAAGAACCTGAGCAATCTCTATCTTTGGGATCAACGCCCCAAGGACGCGCGCGCCCAATTGGAGCTCGCTTTGGAATTGGCTCCCGAGGACCAAACCCTTGTAGATCAGTACTTCAGCTTGAATTGGCGCAATTTCGGCTGGGAGGACACCGTGACGAAAACGGAGGAACTCAGCGCCCAATTCCCGAGCTCCGCCATCACCCATTGGTACGTGGGAATGGCCTACTTCTACCGGGGCCTAGAACTCTTCGAAGGCAACGCCGCCGAAACCGATGCCGAGGTTTTCGAGAGCGCTGCGGAAGCCTTCAAGCGCAGTCGCGAGCTGCGCCCGGCCTTCGAGCCCAATGCTCTGGCCTACGAGGCCAGCTGCCTTTCCGCCGCGGGATGGATTCAATACCACTCCGACGAATTGGGCGAAGCCGAGCAAACCTTCCGCTCCATGGAAGCTCTCTTCACCGGCGGCATGAAAGCGGCGCCCGAATCTCGCATGCCCAACGGCGTTGTCGGATTGGCTTTCCTGGCACAGAAATACCACGCCAACGGACAGGCTGATGTGGAAGCCCTCGAACAAGCGGCCGCCATTGGAGACTTCCTGTTTACCTATGACGCCCTGGACTCCAACCTGGCCAACAACGCTGGATTCCTCAACCGCGATGCCTCCGTCATGCACGCGCGCATCGCAGGCGTCATGACCGGGCGCGCCTCCCAAGCGGAAGGCGCTGCCGAGCGCGGCAACCTGCTGCGCAGTGCAGCCCAGGAGCAAGCGCGCGCCCAGGTCCTTATGGAGCGCAGCTACGCCGCCTACCAAGTAGCTGCGGATTTGGCCCCCACCGACATTCGCATCTGCAATGACGCGGGCCTCATCCTGACCTACTACCTGCGCAACGACCCCAAGCAAGCCGAAGTCTACCTGCGCCAATCCATCGCCAATGCGGAGGAGCAGGAGATTTGGAACAGCCCGGAAACCGACGCTTACGTGGCCTGGGGCGATGCTTACCAAAACCTTGCAGTGCTTTTCTTGTCCGCCAAGAACGATCCCGCACGGGCTAAGACTTTCCTGACCAAAGCCCTTGAAATCGGTCCTGAGGGCCGTGAGGGCCAACGTCCGATGCTCGAAATCTTCGACCGCCTGATCGCGGGCGAAACCGTCGGGCACGGCAGCTTCGGTCAAATGATCTGGAACGCGCCCGGAAAGTAAAACCGCGCGCCTCCACCCGACTACCCCTCCACGAGCAAGGACTCCCGTCCAGCCGCAACAGTCCCCCCACTCCCCCCCACCCTCACATGCGTCACACCCTACTGCTGCTCGCCCTCACCTTTGCAGGAGGCGAGGCCTTCGCCGCGGCCCTGCCCGCCATGCCCCCCGTGGTCGCTGCTGCCCCCGGCACAGCGGACCTGATTTCCGACGGGCGCAAATTGCTGGCGGAAGGAAAAGTCGAAAAGGCCCTAGTCCTTTTCGAAAAGGCCGACAAAGCCTCGGGCGAAAGCCCGGAAACCCACATTTGGGTGCTGCGCGCCTGGATGGATCAAGACCGGCTCAACGACGCTTTTAACGGGGCAGACAAACTGCGCGACGCGGGCGTCGACATCGCGGGACTCGACTACCTCTACGGCTACGGTTCCTTCCTCAAGGCCAACAAGCTCATGCGCGAAGGCGCTGGCGGTTCGATCGGCATGGCATTCGGGGACGCGGTCTCCTACCTGCAGCTAGCCATCGACCGGGATGAAGCCACCTTCGCCGATGCCTGGGTGACCCTGGCCCACGCCTCCTGGTACTCCCAGGAACTGGATCGCGCCGAAAAAGCGATCCTCAAAGCCGTCGATCACGACCCCAAGTCCGCCCTGGTACGCAGCGTCCAGGGCGAGATCTTTTTCTCCCTCTACAAGAACTTAGTGGGTCGCACGCCGAAGGGCGAAAGTCCCGACCGCACCCACGCCAACACATCGTTGGCTTCCTTCTCGAGGGCAGCGGATCTGACCCCGGCCACCAACGAAAACGCGGCCAAGCAGTTCGCAATCTGGCGCCAAATGGGCAACGTGCACATTTGGTTGCAGGACCTACCCAAGGCGGGCGAGTGCTTTGCGGAGGCCCTTTCCTGGGATCCGCAGATGATGGACTACAACTTTATGTGGAAGAGCATGGCCCCCAACCAGGACATGAAGATGTACAACGCGAGCCTCAGCGCTGGCTTGGCTGGATACAAAAAGCGCTTCGGCGAAAGTGGCCAAGGCGCAGCGACCGTGCTTTGGTGGCTTGGATATGGGCAGATGACCGCAAAGGATTATGAAGGGGCAGAAGTCTCCTTCCGCGAGTCCGTGGAGCGCAACAAGGGCTTTGCCAACTCATGGTTCTACGTGGGTATGACTCGCTACTACCGTAAAGATTATGCGGGGGCCTGCGAAGGTTGGCTCGCGTACTGGGATATCGACCCGGCCAGCCTGGTGAGCATGATTCGCCAGGATGTGGCTGGCAATGTGGCGATCATTTATTTCGCCACCGGAATAGTTTCTACGGCGGGATACGAGAACCAAAACTCCCTTGAGAACTGGAAGCTTGCCGAACGCATGAACCAAGTGCTCAGCGCAACGGACCCGGGCAACGGGCTGTACTGGAACAACCTGGGCTTGCTACGC
>JAESRM010000088.1 GCA_016764635.1 Planctomycetota bacterium | reverse complement strand
GTTGGGCATGGGCGTGGACTGGCGCCGTCGCACCCCGCGCCTCGCGACCGGAGTGGGCGGCTATTCAGGGGTAGCGATCAAGCCCGTGGCCCTGCGCTGCGCATTCCAGGTGGCCCAAGCGGTCTCCATTCCCGTGATTGGGTGCGGTGGTATCCAATGTGCAGAGGATGTAATGGAGTACCTGGTGGTGGGTTGCCAAGCTGTGCAGGTGGGGACCGTGAGCTTCTCCGATCCGACCGTCCTGGCCCGTATGGGACAGGAACTCGAGGAACTGCTCCATTCTGAGGGCATCGAAACGCTTTCGGAGTGCATTGGTACCCTGCAGTTGTCCCAAGCGGAACCTTGGCGCAAAGCCTGACCCCAACCCCCGTCCATTCCTCACCATGCGGCTGCAGACCCTCACCATTGCACACGTGCGCCGCGCGGTGGAAATGTTTTTGCAGCTGGCCTATCCGGATGGGCCGCCGCAGGCTCAGCAGGATCGTTTGCAAGCCCTGCGCGAAGCGACCCGCCTGCGTCAGGTGCGCACTTTGTTCGAGAGTCCGCGCTCCTCCGAGAACGTGACATGTCGACGCTTCACCCTGCGCCTGGGGAACTGCAAGTACCCGTTCATGAAGCTCGTCATCCAGGAGTACCTGGTCGAAGGCGAGTTTTTCTTTTCCGTGGACACCCACGACGAATTGAAAGTGACGCCCGAAATGGCCGATTACGAGCAATGGCTCGACTTGCGGCGGWTTAACGGGGAACTCAAAGATCGCATTGAAAAGGCCTGGGCCGAGGCGGACTTGCCGACCCATGAGGACCTGAGAGTCCTGATGGAGGAAATTGCGGCCCGCTCCGCAGGGCCGTGTAGGCAGGGTCGTTTGTTGGTGGTCGATGACGAGGACGACGTGGCCCAAGGTTTGGCGGCCTTGCTGCGCTCGCGAGGATTCGAGGTGGAAGTGGCTTTCGATGGGGGTCAGGTGTTGCAGTGCCTCGAGGAGCAAGGAGCCTTCGACCTGATCGTGCTCGACTTCTCCATGCCCACCATGACGGGCGAAGAGGTCATCCGGCGCATGCGTCTGGATGAGCGCTTTAAGGACCAGCCGGTCCTGATGGCCACGGCCTCCGACATCGATTTGAAGCGGGTTCCGAGCTGTGCGGCCTATCTGCGCAAGCCTTACCCCAAAGAATTGCTGCTGGCCATGGTCGATCAGCTGCTGGGCTGCGAGTGAAGATTGGGGCCTTTTGGCCTGAATAAGAGCCCAAGGGGGGAAATTATGGGCGCCCTCGGGCTAGGAGTCCCGCCTGCGCGTTCCTGAGCCCAGGAATTGGGGTAAGGAATAGGACTCCTGGGCTTTGCCTCTGGCCCATCATGCTTGCCTCAAGCATAATGCCGCGCTCATTTGCTGCCCGACTCCGAGCGGGCGCCAACGGAAGGCCAAAGGAAGGGAAGAGTACGTATCATGGAATGGGATTCAGTAGTCGACAAGTTGACGTCGTTTGGTGAGAAGGCCGGTAAGGGCCTTAAGCGCCTTTTTGGCTCCGAAAACGAACGCTTTTTGCGCACGTTGGAGCCGGTGGTTCAAGCCGTTAATGGAAAGGAGGAGTGGGCCAAGTCATTGGACCGCGACGCCATCCAGGCGGAGGTGCGCAAGTACCGTGAGCAGGTCGTGGCGGGGGAGGCCGAAATCTATGATTTCGTGGCCCCTATGTTCGCCATGATTCGCGAGGCCGCCATGCGCACCATGGGCATGCGTCACTACGACGTGCAGCTCGTGGGTGGTTACGTCATGCACCAGGGCAAAATCGCCGAGATGATGACCGGTGAGGGCAAGACGCTGATGGCGACCTTGGCCTTGTGTCTCAACTCCCTGGCGGGTCGTCCGGTTTACCTGGTGACCGTCAACGATTACCTGGCCAAGCGTGACGCGGCCTGGATGAAGCCGATCTATGAGTACATGGGTCTGACCGTTGGGTCGATCCAATCCGACATGGACGCCTGGGATCGTAAGCCGGTCTACGACTGCGACATCGTCTACGGTACGAACAACGAATTTGGCTTCGACTACCTGCGCGACAACATGAAGACGTCGCCGGAGCAACAGGTTCAGAAGGACCTGTACTTCGCCATCGTGGACGAGGTCGACTCCATCCTGATCGACGAGTCGCGAACCCCGTTGATCATCTCCGGTGGATCCGAAGAGTCGATCACCAAGTATCAGGAGGCCGATCGCATCGCTCGCGCCCTGGTCGCGGATGAGCACTACGAGGTCAAGGAAAAGGAGCGCAGCGCGTCCTTGCTCGAGGACGGCATTGTGGAGGCCCAGGACATGATGGGCATCAAGTCCTTCTACGAGCCTGGCTTCGAGGACTGGCCCCACTACATCGAAAACTCCATTCGAGCCCATAACCTGTACACCTTGGATAAGGAGTACGTGGTCGAGGAGGTCCAGGACCAACGCACGGGCCAGGTGGCCCGCGAGGTCATCATCGTGGACGAGTTCACCGGCCGGAAAATGGCCGGACGGCGCTGGTCCGACGGTTTGCACCAGGCGGTCGAGGTCAAAGAGGGTCTGACGCCCAAGCAAGAGACCCAGACCCTGGCGACCATCACCTTCCAGAACTACTTCCGTATGTTCGACAAACTGTCCGGCATGACCGGTACAGCGCTCACGGAAGCGGGCGAATTCCACAAGATCTACGATCTGGACGTGGTTTGCGTGCCCACCAACCTGCCGAYTGCCCGCGAGGACATGTCGGACTTGGTGTACCGCACCGAACGCGAGAAGTGGAATGCGRTCTGCGAAGAGATCGAGGAATTGACCGAGAAGGGCCAACCTGTCTTGGTCGGTACAGCCTCCGTGGAAAGCTCTGAGCACCTGGCGACTTTGCTGCGCGAGCGCAATGTGAAGCACGAGGTCTTGAACGCCAAGAACCACGAGCGTGAGGCTCATATCATCGCCATGGCCGGCGAGAAAGGTTCCATCACGGTCGCCACCAACATGGCGGGCCGGGGCACCGACATCAAGTTGGGTGGCAACTTCGAGTATCGCTTGAGCGCTGCTTTGGAAGAGGCTGGCCTGGAAGCGGGCGACGCCGAAAGCCTGGAGCAGGTCGACGCCATTCGGGCCGAGGTCAAGGCCCAGTGCGACGTGGACGAAGCCGAGGTACTCGGCTTCGGCGGACTGTTCGTGCTCGGTACCGAGCGCCACGAGGCGCGTCGCATCGACAACCAGTTGCGTGGTCGAACCGGTCGCCAGGGAAACGTGGGCGCCAGTCGCTTCTTCCTTTCCTTGGAAGACCCACTGATGCGCATCTTCTACCGCGATTGGACGCGCAACATGATGGAGAAACTCGGCATGACCGAGGGCCAAGCCATCGAATCCAAAATGGTTTCCAACGCCATCGCGCGTGCCCAACGCAAGGTGGAGGATCGCAACTTTGAGATCCGTAAATCCTTGCTTGAGTACGACGAGGTGATGGACACCCAGCGTAAAACCATCTACGGCGTGCGCCAGGAAGTGCTCGAAGGCGAAGGCCTGAAGGACAAGGTCCTGACCATGATTGAAGGCTGCTTGGAGCGTAGCGTGCGTGTGCATGCCGACGACGCCGAGGGCTTGACGGAATGGTGCTTGAAGACCTTTGGTTTGACGATCAAGGGGTCTTCGGCCGAAATGGCCTGCAACTCGGAAAACCATGATCTCGGCGCATTGCTGGCCGAGCTCACGGAACGTTACGAGGACCGCGAAGCGCAGTGGGGCGACGAGCTCACCCGACGCATCGAGAACTACATCCTGCTGAACGCCATCGACTCCCGTTGGAAGGACCACCTGAAGGCTATCGACGCCCTCAAGGTCGGTATCGGCTTGCGTAGTTATGGCCAGGAAGATCCCAAGACCGCGTACAAGAAGGAAGGCACGGACCTGTTCCAGGAGCACCTGTTGCCCGCCATCGAGAACGAGGTTTCCAGCTTGATTCTGCGTATCGAAGTGCAGCAGCCCGAGCAGCCCGAAGCGGTCGAAGGTCAAGAGCCTTCCGCAGGCGCACCCGACGGCGAAGGCTCTTTGCAGCCCCACGGCATCGAAGCCGGCGCCCAAGCACCGCAAGCCCAGCAGGGAACCAACGCACCCCAACAGCTCTCCCCCGAGCAGATTGAGATGCTGAAGGCCCGCGCTCGCAAGCAGGTGGCTCAACAGGCCATGAATGCACCGGGCGTCAACGCGTCCAATGCATTCGACGTGATGCGTCGCAACAAGGCCATGGCCGAGCAACAGGCTGCCAAGCAAGCCCAAGCCAGCGGCAAGCCCGTGCCCCAGCCCCGCGCCCAGGCCCCCGCCGGGTTCGAAGGCGTGGGTCGCAACGACGAGTGCCCCTGTGGCAGCGGCAAGAAATTTAAGAAGTGCCACGGCAAATAGGATCTCCCCGATCCCACCTGCACCCATGCGCCAGTCGCTCCCTACGGAACCGCCCGAACCGATCCCAGAACCGGTTCGGGCGGACCCTTTTCCGGGCCTGAAAAATTCCCTGCTGTACGGGGCCTACGATCTGCTCTGGGCGAGTGTGGCCCTTTTCCTTTCGCCCTGGTGGGTGGCCAAGGCTTTGCTTCGGGCCTCTTTCCGTCGCATGGTTATGGAGCGCCTGACCTTCGGATTGCCACGCTTGGCGAAGCCGGATCCCCTGCGTCCGCGGGTCCTGGTGCACGGGGTTTCGGTGGGCGAGATCATGGCTTCCCGGTCCTTGGTCGCAGCCTTGGTGGATGGCTATGAAGTGATCGTGTCGACCTCGACCAACACGGGTTTGAAAGTCGCCAAGCAAGTATTCCCGGAGCTGCAGGTGGTGCGCTTCCCGCTGGATCCCTCGCTCTTGATTCGCCGCTTCCTTGCGCGCATCAAGCCCGATCAAGCCATCCTGCTCGAGTTGGAGGTTTGGCCAAACTTTTTGAAGTGGGCCAATCGCCGGGGCGTGCCCGTTGGCATCGTGAATGGTCGTATCACCGAGAAGAGCTTGCGCAACTATCTGCACTTCTCCCGCAGTTTGCCGCAGTTTCAGCGCTTGAGCTTGTTCGCGGTGCAAGACGAAACCTACGCCGATCGCTTCGCGGAATTGGTGGGAACGCGCGAGCGCATCGTGGTCACGGGTAACATCAAAATTGATGGGTCCGAGTTAGGGGAGGTGCCCGAAGATGAGGCCTTCCTCACCTTGCAAAAGCGCATCGCTTGGGATTCCAGCCAGACGGTTTTGCTCGCTGGCAGCACCCACGGGGATGAGGATGCGTGGGTGCACGCAGCCTTCCGCCGCGCTTGCCCCGAAGCACGCATTATCTTGGTACCGCGACATCCGGAGCGGGCCCAGGAAGTGGCGGATGCACTGGCACAGCAAGGGGTGCGAGCCCAGTTGTTGACCGAACTTCGTTTGGGCTCGGAGGCGGCGGACCCCAAGCGTCCATTGATCGTGGATACGGTGGGGGAATTGGGCCGAATTTACGGATTGGCCACGGTGGTTTTTGTGGGTGGATCCCTGGTGCCCCACGGCGGGCAAAACATGCTGGAGCCGGCAGCCAGAGGCCGGGCCGTGATCTATGGGCCCCATACGGGCAATTTCTTGCAGGAGACCGCGCTCCTGGAGGAAGGTGGTGGAGCCCGGCGCATCCAAAATGTGGCCGAGCTGCAGGCCGTCGTGGAGGAGCTGATCGCGGAGCCCGGGCTGCGGGCCGGCATGGCTGCCGCGGGTTTGGCGGTGGCC
>JAESRM010000316.1 GCA_016764635.1 Planctomycetota bacterium | reverse complement strand
CGGGGGGGTGGGGTCACTTCCTCGCACAAAGGGGGTGGACATTTACCGCTGGGACGTGAAGCTGGGCGCGAATATGCAGCCTTCTTCTCAATCATTTGTTCTGGGTCCGGTCGAGCTTCCTTCTGTCGAGCGCAAGCCTCGTAAGGGGGATCGGATCGTGGTCACCATCGATCGCTTGGACACCAAGGGGCAAGGCATCGGCTCGGTCGAATGGCCGGTCTACGGGCAATTCCCCGTGTTGGTGCGCCACGCGCCCCCCGGGTCCACCTTGCTAGTAGAAGTCGTGCGTCGTCGTTCGGAAAAGGTTGAGGCCCGGCGCATTGAATGGCTGGACATGGGACCCGAGTTCGTCGAGCCCATGTGCAAACACTACGGGACCTGCGGAGGCTGCGCTTTCCAAAACCTGCGCTATGAGCGCCAACTGATCGAATTGCAACGACTGGTGGCCGAGGTGCTCAACGCGCGCAAGGTGCTGGGCGACGTCGAGGTCGAACCCGTGATCGGCATGCCCGATCCGCGTTGGTACCGCAACAAAATGGACTTCACCTTCGGCAACCGTCGCTGGATCGAAGAGGGCGAGGAAGAAGGCGTTTCCCAGGACTTCGGTTTGGGCATGCACGTTCCTTTCCGCCACGACAAGGTCATGGACGTGAAAGAGTGTTTCATCGCCTTCCCCGAAGCGCAGAACATCGTGAACAGCGCGCGTAGCCTGGCCTTGAAAATGGGCCTAGCACCCTGGAACCTGCGCGAGCACGACGGTCTCCTGCGCTACCTGGTCCTGCGCAAAGGCTTTCACTCCGGCGAGATCCTGGCCTATCTGGTCACCTCCGCCGAAGCCGCCGATCAAGTGAACCCCTATGCTGCGGCCCTGGTCGAAGCGCACCCAGAAATCACGACCCTGGTGCAAGGCATCAACAGTCTGCCGGCTGGCGTGGCCGTCGGCCACATCGATCGCCTACTGCACGGCCCCGGCGTGATCCATGAATCCATGGGCGGCGTGACCTTCGAGCTGAGCCCTAAGTCCTTCTTCCAAACGAACACCCTGCAGGCCGAGCGCCTGGTGGAGGTCGTGCGCGAAGAGGTGGGCAGCGACGGCCACAAGGTGGTCTACGACCTGTACTGCGGCACGGGCCTGCTCGGCCTGGCCGTCACCCCGGCGGACGGGGAATTGATCGGCTTTGAGCGCGAGGCTTCCTCGGTGGTCGATGCGCGCGCCAACGCAAAACGCCTGGGCATGGAGCACGCCACCTTCGTGGAGGGCGACGTGCTCGAGCGCCTAGCCGAAGGGATCGAAGGCCGCGCCAAACCCGACGTGGTCATCGTGGACCCGCCGCGCGTGGGCCTGCATCCCAAAGTTTTGCCCGGAATCGCCGCCCTGGCAGCACCCAAGTTGGTCTATGTCTCTTGCAGCGTGAAAAACGCCGCCCGGGATCTGGTGGAGCTGCAAGCGCGCGGCTATCGCCTCGATCGCGTGCGCCCCCTGGACCTCTTCCCGCACACGCCCCATGTGGAGGTCGTGTTGACCCTGACCCTCGTCACCCCCGAATCCGAATGACCCTCGGCTCAACCCCCCTGACGGCCGGCTGCCTGCTGGTCGCGGCTCCGACCCTCATGGACCCGCATTTCATGCACTCTGTGATCTTGGTCTGCGCGGCCGATGCAGAGGAAGGCGTCATGGGGTTGATCCTGAACGACGATTCGGGTTTCACCTCCGGGGACCTGCTCGGGGGACATCCCGCTTTTGAGGAGTCGGATTACCTGGTGGGGCAAGGGGGTCCCGTGGGCCGCGATCAGGTTCATTTTCTGCACAACATTCCCGAGCAAATCCAGGGCGGYCGAGAGGTGCCCGAGGGSCTCTTTTTGGGGGGMGAGATCGAGATGCTAGGGGACTGGATGGCCAAGAATCAGGGCCTGGARGGCCATAGCAGCTCCGTAACCCTGTATGTGGGCTATGCGGGCTGGGGTGCGGGCCAGTTGGATCAGGAGCTGGCCGAGGGCTCCTGGTTGATCCTGCCGGGGCAAAAGAGCCTTCCTTTTGAATGCCAAGGACGGTCCCGCGAAGAGGTTTGGCGCCGGGTTCTCGGTGCTCAGGGCGACCAGGGAMGGTATCTTTCWTATGCTCCCCCGGATCCTAACTGGAATTGAAGGGCCCGTTTTCCCAATCACTGGGAGGACGCTTCCTCATCCCCGCTTGCCGCTTCCGATTTCATGACTCCCACCGACTTGACGTCCACCCTGAACCAGGCTGATTCRAACCCCTGGCGCGCGATTCTGCAGCTAGGCTTGGGCCTGGGTTGCATGGTCCTGGGAGGCCTTGCGGCRATWGGGCTTTTTGGTCCGAGCTTGATGGGYTCGTCCCTGACGAGCTCGCACTTCAGYACCCTGAAGAACCGTATTCACGGGGTRTTGGATTACGATCAGAGTTTCCTTTCGTGGATGGACGACTGTCACATCAAGGGCCTGCGCCTGGTGGACACGGATGAAAATGAGGTCTTCAARGGMAGYCTSCAAGTCCCGCGCCTGCTCGATTGGTGGAGCCTGGGTTTGATCCCGAACCGGGCCCACGCGAGCCTGGATGAGCTCAACTTGACCATGGACGCCGAYGGGAATTGCAACCTGTTGGACAACCTGGCCGCACGCGCCGGAGTTTCCAAGGTCTCCCCGTTTCTCGACAGCACCCTGCTAACCGAAACGGTTTCATACGACGCGGTCATCGACCGCTTCATTTTTGAGGACCAGCGCTCTACGGCCGGGCCGGTAACCTGGGATGACTCAGGTTTTGACATCGGTTGGCGCCCAGATGGGCCGGGTCACTTGGACCTGTACTTGGGCGGCGATCAATTAGAAGTCAATCTGGATTGGCAAGGCATTGGTGAGAGTTTTGTCCTGGCCAGTTTGCGCGGCAAAGTGACCTACGAAGGACCTGCGAAGGCCCTGGAAGCCCTGCTCGGTTTTCCCGGGGGCATCATCGGATCCTTGCCGGATCACCTGCGCATCTCCCTCAGCTTCGCTGGCAAGCAGGATGCGCTTGGCGATGAGGTCAGCGTGGAAATTTTGATTTGGGATGCCATGATTCGCGGCATCTTCGACGGGAAGTCATTCAAGATGACACCCAGCGCGGAGGCGCCCAACCTGGGCATGCGACGCTTCGCAGGCCTGAACAGTTTGCTCGAGGGTCTGACGGCGGGTATGCCGGAAACCATGCGCAGCAAGTTGCGCTTGGGCATGGAAGAAGGGGAGTCCTGGAAGTGGATGCTCGAAAAATTGGAGACCGGCATCACTCCCATCGATTGGACCCTGCCTTTCCTCGAAGGCGTGCTTGCGTCCAGTCGCTTGGAGCTTGGCTATAAAATGGCAAGTGGGCTGACCCTGGCTCCTCAAGACAACGTGGGCCAGAGCCTGGATCTAGGCCAGTCCACCCTGGATTGGAGTTACGATCCGGAAGTGGGGCGAGGCCGGGGCCTATTGAAAGCGTCCATGGCCTTGGGCTCGAACATGAACAATGTGGCGAGCCTCATGTTGGGGGCTAACAAAAATCTACGCAAGAACTTTGAGTTGAAGTGGACAGGGCCTAGTCCCATGCCTTCAGTGGCAACGCAGCTGCAGGCGACCTCACTCACCCATGCAGCCACGGGCTTCTTTAGCAGCCACCTGCCTTCTTGGGGAAGCAGCCTTGCGGGAGTGCTTGGGAACTCCTGCTCGGTCGATATTCGTCGCCTGGATCCAAACTCTGCCGAAGGGAAGCATGGCGGGTTAAAACCTAGCTGGGAAATCACCGTAGCAGGCGTTGATACCGATCTCGGAGATGACCTTGTGGTTTATGTGGGGGACGGAGCCCTGTGGATGGACGCTGACAAAACCAAGAACCTGCAACTGCAACCGGGCCTTCACGGTGGAATCTATGACGCCTTCTTCAGCCGCTTCTTGCCGTGGTTTGATTCGTTCAAAGTGGGCAGCGACGATTTTGTTGGTGGAGAACTATTGGTGGAGGTCAGCAACTYGATCTTCCGCGGCAAGGGTGTGCAGTGGAGGCTGGATGAAGGTATCGTGGAGTTGCCACAGTTGGATGATGTGGATTACAGGATCAAGAGAGGCTGGAAAATCGTGTGGGGCGAGGACGAGACTCAAGCTTTGGAGTCGATCGCCTATGAGGTGCAGCCCGGTAGAGTCCATTTTGAGGACTTGCTTTTTCCTATCGGAACCCTGACGGGCAGCATCGACTTTGACAACGATAGGGTCGACATGAACCTTGACGAGTTGAACCCCATTTGGGATCTCTTGCCCTTGCCCGATGAGTACAAGACTTTCGCTAAGGGCCTTAAGGTGACAGGCCAGATCAGCAACCCGGAATACAGCATGCCCTATTCCGGCTCGAGCCAGGACAGTTAGCAGGCCGCTGTTTGACTGCGGCCCGCTACGGGAGCGCGGCTTACTCCGCCAGTCCCGAAAGCTTGCGCGCTAGTTTGGCCGCCAACACCTCTTGGATGCGTGCCAAGAGGGCGTGCTGGTCCCGGTCGCAGAGCCAAGCGCTGCCATCCCAGTTGTAGTGCCAGGCGCGTGCACCCGCGGCGAACCACATCTGGCTGGCGGCGGCCTGGCGGTTCAGCACGTAGCGCGTGCGATCGGCAAATTCGATGGTGACCACGCCGTCGGTGGTCTCGAAGTCCACTTCGTCCGCGTCGAATTCTTCAAGCCACTCGGCGACTCGTTCGAGGCAGTTGTCTGCCAGGCTCACAAATTGGGATCGGTCCATGTCCATAACATGCGCAAAAGCGTCGCGGGCACCAACCAAAAAGCGAGTGAGTTTCGACGCGGGTAGAAATGGGCCTGTTAGGGGCGCAAGGGTAGGGGCGAGCCGGGTCCCGAACGGCCACAAGAAAGGACCCCGCTCGCCGGGGGGGCGAACGGGGTCCTTTGATGTTTGTAGCCTGGGTGCTTATTCGGCGAGCAGGGTGTCCACGATGGTGCGGAGCTTGTTGGCCAAGTCCACTTCGTAGGCTTCGTCGGGGATTTCGGCCGCGTCGACCTGGGCTTTGAGTTGGGCCAGGTGACTGCGCACCTCTTCCACATCAAACTCAACCGGCTCACCGTTTTTGGACTTGCCGTCGAGCTTCCAAGCCTTGTCGTTTTGGTTGAGGCTCAAGGTGCCTTCATCCACGCCGCGGGCGAAGCGCTGGATGATCCTGCGGCCGGCCTGACGTTCCTCTTCGGGCATAGCGGTGTGGGGCAAGACGTATTGGCCATAGCTGAGCAGGATGGCATGGAAGCCGATGGTGCCCATTTCGGTTTGAACGTGCTCCAGGTTGCCCATGTGCTTTACGGTTTCAATCAAACCCCAGCTTTGCAGGGCGGATTCCAAGCGTTCCATCTCGGCATTGATGCTCGTGCTCTGTTCCTCGGAGAGTTCAGAATCCTCGAGGGTCTTGGCGATGCCCTCACGCATGGCGGTGGCCGCCGTGTCCTTGGCCCAGTTGGCGCCGTAGTAACCGCCGCCTCCGAGTAGCAACATGAAGAGGATCAGGCCTCCGCAGCAGCCCATGGCCCATTTTTTTCCGTTGCCTTGTTGTTCTTGTTCCATCGCTGTCTTTCTGTTTTGGGGTGTTGAAGGTGTCTATACCCGTGCAAGGTATCGTCGCCGGTAGGGGAATCAACCCTTCGCACGGGGGCTTTGACTATTCTATGGCTTGTGCCGCCCCCTCCGCGGTTTCTTGCAGGGGGGCGGCGTA
>JAESRM010000315.1 GCA_016764635.1 Planctomycetota bacterium | reverse complement strand
ACTGGATGGCCGTGCGCACCAGCAGTTCCAGGTCGTCCGGGTCCACCTTGTCGGCGGCGAATTCCACGCGCTTGGTGGCGTCCTTCTCCGGGTAGCCGATCGACATGAGGGCCTGTACGGCGTCTTCGATGTTGCTCTTGGCGGTGGGGCCGGCGGGTTCGCCGGAACCGGAGGCGCTGGCTCCGAGGCCGTCGGCGGCCAGGGATTGAGCCTTGTCCTTGAGATCCAAGAGGATCTGTTCGGCTGTCTTTTTGCCCACGCCCTTGATGCTCTGCAAGCGCTTGACATCGTCGCCGAGCACGGCGCGCAGGAAGTCGTCGCGGGACAAACCGGACAGCACGGCGAGCGCCATGTTGGGTCCTACGCCGCGAACTTTCAGGAGCAAGCGGAACAGGTCGCGCAGGCTTTCGTCCGGGAAGCCGAACAGAATCTGCGCGTCCTCACGCACGACGAAGTGCACGAAGATGCGCCCGCTTTCGCCGGCTTGCGGCATGGGCACGCCGAGCGGAATACGCACGTCGTAGCCTACCCCAGATACAAGTAGGGTCAGGTTCGCAGCCTTGCGGCTGGCTACCTGACCCTCTAGAAAGTCGTACATCGAACGAAGGGTTCCGGTACTAGTTCTCGCCCTTCAGCGAGATGCCGAATTCGTTGAGCTTGTTGCGCAGCTCGAGCAAGCTGGTCACGCCGAAGTTGGGCATGCCGAGCAATTCCTCTTCGGAGTGTGCAGCGATTTCGCCCAGGGTCATGCAACCCAGGTTCTCGACCGTGCGGCGGGCGCGAATGGAGAGCTTGAGCTCGCTCATCGGCTTGCTGCGAACATCGTCCGTTTCGGGGGTCGGAGCCACCGGAGCGGAACGCGAGATGCTGGCGACAGCTTCTTCGCGGGCCATGCCCAAGCGCAAACCTTTGCTTCCGAGGATCTCCTTGATCTCGGTGAGAGATGTCTCGCCGAAATTCTTGTAGGAGAGCAGTTCGGGCTCGGTCTGACGCACNAGGTCGCCCAGGGTGATGATGTCCATCTTGGACAGGCAGTTGCGTGCACGAACGGAGAGTTCGAAGTCCGTGATCGGAATGCGCAGGATCTGGTTGAGGCGATCCTCTTTCTTTTCCAGGTCCTCGTCGTAGTACATGTCGATGCCGGCGAGGGCGTCTGCCAAGTAGATACGTGCGCGGCGGTCTTCGGGGAAGTTGCGCGTGATCGTGTCGTAGCAGGTGGCTGCGTCCTGATCGCGACCCATGTCTTCGTAGAGCAGACCGAGGTTGGTCAGCACGCGACGGTCGATGGGCACCATGGTGGCCAAAGTTTCGTAGGTCGAAAGGGCCAGGGTGTCGAGACCGTTGCGCTCGGCCAGGTAGGCCAGGCGGAAACCGTTGCGACGGTGGGTGGGRTCCACGTCCTGTGCGGCTTGGTAGTGGTCYAAGGCCWCMGCAGCGTTCATGCTCAACTCAGCGAGTCGACCTGCAACGTAGCGACCTTCGGCGCTTTGCGCGAAGTCTTCGGGGGCTCCGTCGAGCTCGGCTTGCACCGCGCTGACGGTCGTGTCGTCCTGGGTTTGCATCAGACCGGCTTCGATCTTGGCATCCAACCAGCCACCACGCGGGCGCGGCTCGGAGGGGTACTTGTCCGACAACTTCTTGAAGAGCGTGGCCGCTTCTTCGAAGCGCTCGATGCTCATCAATGCGTTGGCGCGGGTGAACGCGGCAACATCATCGTCTTCGTAGTTTGCGAGGCTAGCGGCTGCGGATTCCCAATCGCCGATCAACCACTGGCCGAGGCCACGGCGTCGGCCTTCTTCGCCGGTCACGCCCATGGCTTGAACGTTGCGCTTGAAGGTCTCGAGTTCCTTGAGGGTGACATACACCCGGCTACGCTCTTGCACGAGGGCGGCGAAGCTAGGGATCGGGTCGTGGGCCAGTTCGAAGGGCTTGTCTTCGGTGACGGTCATTTTCGGCACTTATTAAAGTGGTTCAGCGCAGAAGGGTCGCGCTGGGGGAGAAAGCCAATTTCCGGGACGGAAAAGGCGGCTTCCTAGATAGCTGGAAGCCCGAGAGAATAGACCGAATAAGGGGTGTTTGTCAACCTGTGGGGGCGCCGGGGGCCAGGTTGCCGAAAAAGAACCAGATTTCGGAGCTGCCTGGGCCCGGACCGCAATTCCCAGCTCTAGGTCGTGGAAGTGGCGGTCTCCGATTCCTAGGCTGGGGAACTGAGGGGAACGGGAGACGGGTACTGGCGCCGGAGTTTGGCTGTCAGACCCCCTGAACGGGCCTCTCAGAGGGGAAATACATGAAAAAGCTACTCATTCGGGGTGGGCAGGAGCTACGTGGCTCCGTGGCCACCGCCGGATCTAAAAACGCCGTCCTGCCCATACTGGCGGCCTCGATTCTGACCCGTGAGACGGTCCGCATCGAAGGGGCCCCGCATCTCAGCGACGTGCAGAAAATGCTGGGCGTACTGCGCCTTCTGGGCGCTGAGGGCGAACAAATGGCCGATGGCACCGTGGAGGTGTCCTGCGCCGGCGATTTAGTGGCCAAGGCCCCCTGGGAAGAGGTGCGCACCATGCGCGGCTCCGTCTGCGTGCTCGGGCCCTTGCTCGCACGCCAGGGACGGGCCCAAGTGGCCCTGCCGGGCGGCTGCGTCTTCGGCGTGCGTCCCATCGATGTACACCTTAAGGGCTTGGCGGCCCTAGGCGCCGAGATCCACATCGAACACGGGGACGTGGTGGCCGTGGCCAAGGGTGGGCGTCTGAAGGGCGCGACCATGTACCTGGGCTCCGCTTTTGGCTCCTCCGTCCTGGGCACCGCCAACGTGATGATGGCCGCCACCCTAGCCGAAGGGCAAACCGTGATCCACGGCGCGGCTTGCGAGCCCGAAATCGTCGACTTGGCCGATTGCTTGATCGCCATGGGCGCCAAGATCAGCGGGCACGGTTCACCGATCCTGACCATCGATGGTGTGGATGAGCTCTCCGGCTGCACGCACCGCGTGATCCCGGACCGCATCGAAGCGGGCACCTACGTGATCGCTGGCGCCATGACCGGCGGCCAGGTGCGCGTGGACAACTGCCGCCCCGATCACTTGACCTGTTTGATCGATCGCTTGTGGGAGGCCGACGTGCCTTTCGACTCCGGCAAGGACTGGATCGAAACCAAGGCCCACGACATTCGCGACCGGCGCCCGCGTCCCACCGACGTGAGCACCAACGTGTACCCGGGTTTCCCCACGGACTTGCAAGCCCAATGGATGGCGTTGATGACCCAGGCCGAAGGTCTCAGCATCATCACCGAGCGCATCTATCCCGACCGCTGGATGCACCTGCCCGAGCTCGAGCGCTTGGGTGCCGAGGTGCGGCGTCAAAACACCGCGGCCATCGTGCGCGGACACACGCAACTGTCCGGCGCCGAAGTCACAGCCTCCGACCTGCGCGCTTCCGCAGCCCTGGTCCTGGCCGGTTTGGTGGCGGAAGGTCAAACCGAAGTGCACCGTGTCTATCACATCGACCGCGKSTWYGMSSAKATCNKRSWRGYGCNYYCAGGCCTTGGGCGCGGATGTGCGCCGCGTGGACGACTGATACGCAGATCGTTTCGGTCTGGTTGATTCAATCGGAGCCCGCAACCCTCAAGGGCTGCGGGCTCCGATTTCTTATAGGGTCGTTGCTGGGCGCTATTCGTCGAAGGCTTGCATCCGTGTCTTCAACCAGCGCTCGCCGAGGGCTTGGACGGAAGTCTCTGTAGGACGCCCTTCGATGACCAACTGCTCGATCCCCATGGCATCGATCGTATGCACCCAAATCAAGGCGGTGCCGAGCTTGCTGGGGGTGAACGCGACTTCACTCACATCGTTTCCGTGGAATTCCAAGAAGGCTTTTTTGTCCTGGCTCCAGAGTTTGGTGCGCAGCCCATCGCCGATGCGATAGAGCTTTTGGCTCTTCCCGAGCTCGTGGATGGCGGGCTGTGAAGTCGAGCYTTCGATCGCGATCAGCGTGCCGAATGAGCTGCGCGCGAAGTGGAAGGGCGGAGAGGCGTTGATGGCCGCGATGATTGTTCCGATGTTCGGCTTGCTGCGGTTGACCGCTTGGCGCACAACCATCTCGAGTGCCATGTCGCCTTCGAATTGAAGTCGGTGGGCCAGGCTGTGCTTGCCYTGCAACATGAGGCTGCCCTTGTCYACCCAGGGRGCCTTGSTGGATTCCGGCTGGGCGTCRTAGGTYTCGCGCTCTTCTTTCCACCAGCKGTCGTCCTSCTCGAAGTCYTCCACGACCGATACATCGGAGAAGCGGTAGGTGAGGCGCACGCGACCCTCGCCGAGTTCTTCCACATGGGCGTGCAGGGAAGCGGCGAGCCCCATCGCCTTCAATTGCGCTGTGTAGATCTGCTTGGCCTTGGAGCGCAAGAGGGGCTTGCGGTGGGACAGGAAGGGCACGCCGTTGAGCTGCTTGGCGAGTTCGCCGAAGTCGGCAGGGTTGTCCGCCGTGGAGGCCATGCCATCGACCAGGGCTTGCACGGTGGGGCCGGCAGCAACCCACTGTGCGGTCTCCCGCATGTCTGCCTCGAAAGCGGCCCGGGCGGAGTACTTCTTGGGTAGGGCCTTTTCCCAGTTGGCTTTACCCGCCAAGCACAAGCAATAACTCTCAAGCCATKCGGCCCCGTAACGCYCGGACTTCTTTYGGAAGTTGGCGGCCAGGAATGCCATGGACATGTCCWGGGAGCGAAGTTCGGTGAGCGTRTGYTTCGAAGATTTGCCTACCGTCARAACSCCGTCCTTCCAGGACTTCGGCTTGAGCATGACGATYTTGTCYTCCATGGGCCARCGCAGCTTYTTCTTGTTGWCGAGGGCGTACTGRATCARKTTGRCGCGSGASKTGATGAGCTGYTGGGCGCGGTCSGCSGCCCGYTGGATRCGCWGCTTGGCGGCGTCGGTGGGCTGGGCATCTTTGAGGTCTTGCAGGGTGCCTAAGCCTTGGGTGAGGTGTCCTTGGCTGAGCTGGTGCAGGCCGAGGGCCAAACGTTCGTCGACCGTCCAGCCGGTCATGGCGGAGGCGTCGGGCACCTCGGCGGCGGAGTCTTGCAGGCTGAAGCTAGAGGGGTTGCTGGCCGCGACGCACGGGAGCAGGAAGAGGGCCAGGCAAAGCGGTTTGAAGATGGAGAGCATGGTCGTTTCAGGGGTGGTTGAGCAGCCCCTATGTTAGCGCAGGGGAGAAAGGTTGTGCACCTTTGACGGGCTGGGTTCGTTGTTGGGTTGCAGGGGCACGGCCTCGTTGGATCCTAGGAACTTGGGTCGCTTGTGGCTTAGCAGGTCGCAGATCGCCAAGTTGCGGGCCAGGACCTCGCGCAAACGAACCTTGAGCCATGCTCTGGTGCGCGGGTTGCGGGCGGCGAAGGCGCTGGCTCGCATGCCCAAGCGCCGGGCTAAGAACACGGCGCGCTCCGCGTGGAATGGTTGGGACACCACGACAAAATCGTCTTGGCCAAAGACCTCCCGGGCGCGGATCACGGAGTCGAGGGTTCGAAATCCGGCGTAGTCGCAAGTGATGTATGCGGCCGGCACCCCGGCGGCGATCAGGTCCCTGCGCATGGCGTCCGGTTCGTTGTAGGACTTGCGCGAGTTGTCGCCGCTGACGAGCAGAGCGCGCACCCGGCCAGCGATGGCTTTGAGCGTGGCATTATCGCGCGCACCCAGCGATGTCAGCGGGTCAATGGCGCTGATTTCAACACCTGTAAAAACATGCAGCG
>JAESRM010000359.1 GCA_016764635.1 Planctomycetota bacterium | reverse complement strand
CATCATCCTGCAACTGATCGCCCTAGCCGCAGTGATCGCGTTCCCAGGATTGGTGACTGCGCTGCTGTAACTCGCGATCGCGCACCTTAGCGCCTCCTCTCTTTCAACAGGACGCGTATGGTTTTCATGGACTGTACTCTTTGGGCTTTGTGCGAGCGGTGGCTCGTGAAGCGTTTGCTTTTGGCTTGAATTGCCCATCCTGAGCTTGGGTCGACACAAATCTCAAACGTCTCCTTGCGCTTGAATCGAACCATAAAGAGTCGACCCCGCCTCGGTTGTTCGATCCAGCGATAATCATAAACGCCTCCACCCCCTCCGGTTGAAAAGCAGTCAATACTCACGTACTGCCGGACAAAAGCCTCCAAGTCCTCAGGGAGGTTCCTTCCTTCAAATTTCAATGCGGCATACATGCTCGGCTCTACCGATAGGACTACTTTTGTCGTTCCGGGCCGAATGGATGTCATAATCGGTTCGGCGAGCACGTTATCTGCGATGGGCGTTATCAAGAGATTGTTGACCGGCAGAGTGAGTATCTGCTCATCGCCCAATCGTGCGCGAAGCCAGCTCGTTGAAGTGAGTCGGTGCTTGAGCCAGCGCTCTTTTCCGGGCAATCCCCACTGAACTCCAGATAGAACCAACGGCTCCGCGCTATTCTTCCACTGGGCAACCACCCTGACGGACAGAAGCTTCGGTATCTCAATGACCCACTCGTCGGTTCCTTGCTCGGGCACCTGAAGCGTGTCCATTAGCACTGCGGAATTCTTGTGAACGGGCTCAAAAGCAAAGTAACTCATGAGGTACTCCCCAGCTCTAAGTGGCCCTAGATCCGCTAGATACCACCCTGGCTGACCTTCGATGGGCTCCCAGGTCGATGCCCCATAATTCAGACCGCCCTGCCCTGGGATGCCGACAGGTCTAAGGAACATCCTGCCGTCAGGCTCCCCATTGGCGGGGTGAATAAACACCCGCGCCTGGCAAGGAACCAATTCTCGCCGCAGGTTTTGGCCTTGTAGACTGAGTGAGATCGTCTGCTCGCGGCCGGGCTGAAGCCGAACCTCTGCGCTGGCCAAAACATTGGATAGCATGCCTTCTCCAGAAGTAACCTCCACCGCATACACCCCTGGGGACAGTCCCTGGAATTCATACTCCGTGTCACTCCCAATCTCACGCGTAATGTTCCCCGATTTGCGGCTGAATTGTTTTGAAGTGTCGTGCTGATCTCTCTGATATTTCAACACGAGGAAAGGGCCCCAACGGGATTCATCGGCTCCCGAACCGGGTAGGTGTTCTGATGAAATGTGGGTCAAATGAACGGTGAGACCACAGGCCGGATCTAGCTCCACGTGTAATTCGGGCAGCGTCGGGGCATGGGTAGGTGTACTACCCGTCCAGGCATACCCCGGGGCTCCGATCCAAAAAGTTGGACCGACAAAAGTGCCAGACAGGTCAAGGCTCGCCCCTTGCCCTTGAACGAGCACCTCGCGCTGACTGGGTAGCCCTGGATGAGGTGCTGGCCGAGGATACCGGGACGTATTCCTAATCAACATCACCCCTTGAACCCTCGCTCCGGTGGTCGAGTCAGTTGCGATCAACGCCTGCCGTGCTGGCCAGCGTGCCCGAATGTGGTACGTGCCGTTCTCCATGAAAGCGCCCGCATGCTTCAAGGGTAGGGACATGCGCCCTGAGATATGCCTCCCAACGCAAACTGCCGGTCTCCCACCAAGCTCGACCTTAAGGACTGACAGAAGGGTTCTCCCACGGCCAGGAGAACCTTGCACATCAAAGTGGCCTCGCTCGACGACAGCCCGCCGCTCGACCTCACCGGGCAAAACCACAACCCCACGTTTGGAGTCATATTGGCCCCAGACGTAGGTTAAGACCCCGCTCTCTGCGGGATGTTCTGATCCATCCAACTCAAGAGCCGTGATCTCTCCCTGGAAAGCAGCGGACTCGCCAAATGTAATCCGCATAGGCCCTTCGGTCGCATCAAGAGCGTCTAGGACCGACACCTGATGAGTCGGTTCCAATGCATCGTTCATCGACTCTCCGCGATCCGCGGCTGGCGTTGCCAACGGCTCTGACTCCACTGATTCAATCACTGCAAAACCATTGGAGTCCTCGCGCTGCAGCCCATCCAATACCGGTTTTCGATTGATAAATAGAACGCAAAAAAACGCGAACACCAGTAACAGGGCCAACATAAATCGCATGCCCCAACATACCAAGAGGTCGATTATTCAGCATGTAGCAAATCACTCAGGCGCGAATGGCCTGGATGGTACGCTCGCCGTTTCCTCGAGCAATCAACCGAGCAGCACGTGGTAGACCACGTAGACCCAGGAGAGTAGGCCGTGGATGATGGCCCAGCCGACGGAGGCGCTTTTGGAGTAGGAGATGACCATGGCTAGGGCGGCGCCGAAGCTGATGCCGCTGCGTACGATCTTCTTTGTGTAGTTGGTTTCTTCTTCGTCTGACATGGTGGATTGGGAGTGGGTACTTGGGTACGGGAGGCGTCCGGACCACTACGCTCTAGGGGCGCTATATTCGCTTTGAATCGAGGTGAAGGCCCACGCGGGTGGGCTCAGCACGGGCGCTGGAGGCCGCAGCGCGGCGATACTGTTGGATCGGAAGCGATCCCGGTATATCTCGCCAATGAACAGCCTCGGATTGCACAGCGGGAGGTTTCAAGGTCTACACGGTACGTAACCAACCACGGTATCGCCATTTACCGCCACTCGAAGCACCCATGGCGCCGCGTTGGCACGCCCCATGCTTTACCCCCTGTGGATCCACAACGGATCCAGCCGTTTGCTGTCGGATGTCCGGCGGCCCGGTCGCCACTCGCTTCGAGTTTGGCCTCCGGGTTCCGCGTTACGGGTTCTACCGCTGCACAGTTTCGGCCATAGCGCTCCTCGAATGAGCACCGAGCTTTAACTCGTTGGCGCGGCACACACCGCGCTCACCACTGGTACGACGCAAGTCTAGGGTTCGAATCCCTCCACGCCCTAGGTACTGGGCACCATCGAAAGCCGTTCAGAGCGGCGCCACCCGCGCACCGGGTCGCTTGGTCAGCCCCCCTCGGTTGGTTCTTCGGAATCGACAACGATGCGCCGACTTCGCACCGCGGTGGATCCCGGCCGACTGCACTTCGCTTTTCTGCCCCTTGCACGCCGCCCGCTTTGGCAACGGGCGCCCAACCCTAGGGACGCAGTTGCAAAGTCAGTTCGCCTCAAACCGCGCTCCGTCGGCTACCCGAGATGGGTCGCTGCTCCAAGAGACCCGGTGCGCACTACTTCCACACCAAGGAATACTAGCCATGTTTAAGACCCTCATCCGCATCCACGAAATTGGCCTTCGCTTTCAAAACGGCGAACTGCGCGACATATTGCTCCCTGGAAAGCACTTCAACGTGCCTTTCACCACCGTCGAAATTTACGACCGCTTGGCCGTTGAGTTCGAGCATGCGCGCATGGACGCCCTCCTTGAAAATGCACAGGTGCGCTCGATGCTTGAGATCGTGGACCTGGCGGACAACGAGCGTGGTTTGGTCTTCAAGAACGGTCGTTTGCTCTACATGCTGAACCCCAAGCGCTATACGTTCTGGAAGCAAACGGACGAGCTGACCATCGAGACCTATGACGTCAACGACATCCGCTTCGAACATGCGAGCTTGCCTCGAATTCTTTCGAACCCTGATGCGGCGAAACTACTGCGCGCGATCCGCACGGATGAGCAGGAGCAAATCCTGATCTACAACAACGGAGAGTTCGTCGAGCAATTCGGTCCGGGCACTTACGCCTATTGGACCGGCGCGGGCAACGTCACTTTCAAGCCGGTCGATCTGCGCGAGCAGCTCATCGACATCGGCGGCCAGGAGATCATGACTTCGGACAAGGTCACTTTGCGCCTCAACATGACGATTTCGTACCGCATCGCGGATGCGCTCAAGTCTGTCACGGTGGTCAGCGACGCGGCCCAAGCGATTTACCGTGAGGCCCAACTCGCCCTGCGAATCGCCATCGGAGCTCGCTCCCTCGATGAGCTACTGACGGACAAGAACGCGGTTTCCGACGAGGTCCAAGCGGCCATCTCGGGACGCAGCCGCGAGTTCGGTGTGGATATCCGCTCCGCGGGCATCCGCGACGTGATCCTGCCCGGTGAAATGAAAACCATCATGAACCAGGTCATCGAAGCCCAGAAGCAAGCCGAAGCCAACCTGATCAAACGCCGCGAGGAAACCGCCTCCGCGCGCAGCCAGGCCAACACAGCCCGCCTCATGGCCGAGAACCCGGTACTGCGCCGCATGAAAGAACTCGAGCAACTGCAATTGGTGCTCGCGGGAACCAAAGCAACCTTCGTCCTAGGCCAAGGCGACATCGCAAAGCAAATCAACCAGATGGTAGATAGCGACGTGGATACTCCCTAACCCTCAACGGCCTGATTCAACCCAGGCACTTCACAGAAGAAGGGATGCCTCCCGATGGAGGCATCCCTTCTTTTCACAGTCCCGAGCCGGCTCGGGACTCTCATCTTCGTGATAAGCTCGCAACTACATCCAATCCAACTTCCGCACCGACCCCCCTGGGCGGGAAGCGGTGACCGGACGCATTCACACTCCCCATTCAACAGCACTGTTATGCCCCGCACCGCCCTCTTCATTGGGATCTGCTTGACCGCCGCATGTAGCCCAACCGCAGAATACGGGACCGCGCTGGCAACGCCGCAGCCTTTGAATCCCAGGACTTTCGAAGGCCCGGCGACCATGCCGGATCTTACACCGCTAGATGCGCCAACGAATCCTAGCATTCTGTTCGAAGGGCATCTTATGGTCACTTACTCGGACAGTCTCATCGTGTCGATTTCCTCGATCCCACCCCTGGAAGCAACGACGCGAGAGATCCATTGGAAGATAAAGGAAAGGAACGACCTCAACTCCGAGCATGCCGTGCATGGGCAGAGCTTTGCGGTGCCTTTCGACTTCATTGCAAGTGGGGATGTTCTTGGCGATAAAATCTGCGTTGTTGGAACCGATGCGGACAACAAACTGATTGTTGAGAATTGGCACAGGCATCCCCGCGAAGGTGGCTTGGTTGCTGGCCACTACATGTATCGGCCTGGGGCCGGTGGATTCAATGCCGAATTCACAGTACCCGAGTCGGTCCAGGGCGGCGGCGCCTTCATCACGCCAGGCATGCGCGTTGGGACAATGCGGACCGAACGGACGCAAATCCTCAAGCAAGACCTTGGCTTGATCCCGCTATGTATCACGGCATACCCCGATGGACTCAACTTCTATGCTCTGGCAAAAGATAGAGACTCTCCGCACAGGGTTCTGCTCCACGTCCTAAGCGAGCCCTCCAAAACCACCGTAAGCACGATAGCCGATAGTGACACCTACCCCTGGATGATCCACGCCAGTGTCGTGGATATCCCCATCTTCCTCAAAGGCGCTACGGGCTTCGCCCTGGTCCTAACGGCGGAGCCAACCTACGGACCAAACCGTACGGTCACTCACCATCCCGAGCTCCTCTGCTTCGAGGATATCGATGGAAACGGGCGATTCGAGAGCGCCGTGCTCTACACGGGCGAAGGTGAGTTCTTGCAGTTCTACACGCAAGGGCGCCTTCCCAAGCTCACCCGCTGTGGACCCCTGTACTAGCAAAGCTATCTCAAATAGAAGCGCCTCAAATTCTGATAGAGCACCACCCTAAATCCAATTCCACATTGCAGATCA
>JAESRM010000200.1 GCA_016764635.1 Planctomycetota bacterium | reverse complement strand
GGCGTCTTTCGCCAGGAACTCATCGGGGTGGTTGAAGTGAATCATGAAGCGCATGCCCACGTGGGGATAAGCTTCGTGGAAGGCGTCGAGCATGGCCAAGAAGGCGTCGTCGAAGCGCTGGGGAAAGAAGGCCAGTTCCTTGGTGCCCACGCGGATGGATTCGACACCGGCCTCTGCCAGGGCSGAGAACCARGYGGCGAGCTTGSTGTTGSWGAGCACCATCGGGTCGCCRCCGGASARCAGGATYTCGCGCAGYTTCTCGCGGCCGGTYTCGGGRTGGCGYCCGCCGTTGTCRGCGACCAGCTTGTTGTGGSWGCGSAYGTARGCGGTGATCTCGCCRAYTTGKGCCATGGCCTTTTTGGCCACGGTGCCGTCCAGGTGTTCGACCTCGCGGCGGCTGATGAGCTCCTCGCGGTAGCAGAAGCGGCAGTGGGCGGAGCAGGTCGAGATGACGTACATCAGGCCCATTTCGTACTTGTGCAGCAGGCCGGGTACCGGGCTGTAGTCCATCTGGTGGCCCGGGTCGTCGTTGCCTTCCAGGTCGTTGGTCTCGCCTGGGGTGGCTTTGACGATGGCTTGAATGGCCTTGCTTTGGCGGGCCAGTTCGAAGTAGTGGCGCGTCATTTTGACGGGCATGCGTGCTTCCACGTCGCGCTCGCCGCCTTTGAGGCCGCCTAGGACTTGGATTTCATCCGTCGAGTAGAAACTCAGCATGTCCTCGGGCGCTTTTTCGTCCAGGAACGGCTTGAGGCCGTTGATGCTCTGCCGATCGTACTTGGGGTTTTCGACGGTCTCCAGGAAGGCAGTTTCCTTGGCGGTGGGGACGTACTTTGCGGCTTTGCTCATGGTGCTCGATCGGGAAGCGCTGGGGGAGGAAGCCCGTTGGCGGGTCATTCCTCCCGCGTGGGTCGCGGGGGGCGACCGGTCAGGTGATTTGGGAATGTAACGTCCTTTTTCAGCCCGTGCCACCGGGATTCCATAGATCTCATTCCCGCCCGGGGTGGGGGCGCCAGGGCGCTGAGGAATACCACGGGACAATCCGGTCCAGCGGGCGAAAATTCACGCCCTATGGCCCCTAAACCTACATTCGTTAGAGCTGTGGACTGGGGGGCGATTCCGGGGCCTCCGGATCCCTTTGAGACCCGTTTCGACCCCGGGCCTGTTTGGGGATTCTCGGAGGTTGTGGTCGAGGCCGGAGCATCGGGCGTCTTTGCGGTCAGTGGGACTGAGGCCGCTGCCTTTGCACGGGAGGTTTGGGGGTTGGGGAAGGCGTCGTGGAAAGTCGGTTGCAGGCTTTTTCCGAGAAATTAGTCTCCCGCCTCAGCATCCGGTTCTCAGTGGGTTGAGCCGGGAAGGCTTGACCGATTGGGACTCGCCCACGGTTGAGTGCGTTRCACGTTGCGCCCTTCCAGGATCGAGGCCAATTCGTCAATCACGTTGCGGTTCAGCGCTGACTTTGGCCAGCCAAATTCCCCCCAGCGTAACGCCAAAAACAACAGAGGAAGATCCCATTGAAAATCTATAGCCAAAAATCTCTCCGCCAATTCTGTGCACTGTTTGCCCTCGCGATATTCTCTGAGCCATCCGTAGGATTCCCCTTGGATCCAGGCCCGGAGCCCGGGGTTGCGTTTTTGACTCCGAGTCAGCAAACCTACGCTGGGAACCTTGGCGGGAGTGACGGGGTCGTCCGCAAGCCAATCGCGCTGTTGACCGAGGTGCTGTTCGATCAAACCGGTATGGATTCACAGTCGGTTTTTGGTGGGGAGTGGGTCGAGCTTTATGTCGCGAGGGGCGTGGACTTGGGCCGGTTTGAAATCACGGACCACTTGGGGAATGCACTCGGTGTTCTTCCGAGCGTGACCGTGCCCGCCCATTCATATGTGGAGGTTGTACTAGGGGGCTTGGGTGCTTACTTGCTCGACGATGATCCGTCGGATGGAACGTTCTCCCTGGCATTGGGGCATCCCGTTGGAGACATTCTCCCCAATGGTCAGGTGCCGGGAGACGGGGGAGGCGTTCGATTGCTCTTCGATGGGCGTTTGCTCGATGCCGTGTATTGGGGTCATGGCAGCGCCCCCGCCGGGTCCCAAGGCGAATACTTCGACCTGTCCTTTGCCGCAGGTAGGCCGATGAATGAAGCGGATTCCTTGGGTCGTTCAGGTCAACCCATGTTGGACTACACGGGCACGATCGCGGACTGGGATCGAAACGGTGGTGTGCAATCGGCCGGCCCTACCCCAAGCAAGCGCAATGGGGTTTATGTCAGTGACGAGAACTCTATTCTCAAATGGGCCCAGACCGGAATTTGCGGCGTGGTCAATTCCTTTGGGCACATGACTGGGCAGTCGGGCAAGTATCGTTTCTTGGACGCAACCGTTTCGGATATCGTCGTCTTGGACTTGGGCGCAAGCCTCAGCGTGACTGCGACTCACACTTTTACCGTCAACGTGAATCGGAACGTGGAGATGTTGTCGGGTACCTTGGTGACCACTCTTGTCAAAGATGAAACCCCGGGGTCTGTGAGCTTTGAACGCACGGTTTCGGGCGAATTGACGTCCACCGGAAACTGGGGCCTTGAGCTCGATTACTCCCAAGCGATTTTTGGTTTTCACAGCAATGTTCAACAGGCCACCACCGTGGTTGCTGTGGTCTACAAGCAAGGCGCACAGGATTATCCTTTTGGGCACACTGTGCGCAAGAGTCTCGAGCGGACCTCTGACAATGTGTGGTTGTTGCAGGATGATCGGACCGGACTGGACTATGGAGGCGGCGGCCTCAAGGTTTCTGCTGCCACGGTGACCTATACACGAACCGGAGATGGTCAGATTTCGACCCACTTCGAAATGTTGCGGGACATGCCCATCGGTCCGCCGATGCCAGGGGAAGTCGGGTCTATCGAGTATCAGCAGAGGCTCGTTTCAGAGTCGACGAGTTTCGGCAATGACCTGGGCGCGGAGACCACGACGATTCAGAGGTATGACGAGTACGAGGATGGAGTGTTGGTGGCTAGCCTGAGGCCTGGGGAGGTGGGAGTCGCCTCTCTCTCTTTCGAAAGCGCCAGTCAGGAGGAGCCCTATGGAAGCGCCAACTACCTTGGGACTTTACCCCTGCTGGTTGAGGGCAGGCCGCGCACGATCTCCAATGCAATCCGAGCGACGGTTTCTGTGCGCTCCGGTGGGGTCTATGTGGGTCAGGCGGAAGGTCAGATGAACGTGAATGGTCTGATCTCGAATGGCTTTGCGATTTGGGCTGACCCGCCGCTTCAGGGAAGTGGTTCCGGGGCAAATTCGGCGGCCCAGGACAGCGGCGGATTTGGTGATGCAGCAGTCAATTGTGCAGCCAAAGGTGGAGCCATCGGCGCAGGCGTTGGCGCCGTGGCCGGAGGCGTTGCAGGAGCCATCGGTGGGGCAGCAGTAGGCAGTGCTGTCGGCTCCCTAGGCGGTCCTCCAGGTGCGGTGATCGCTGCGACGGCGGGTGGCGTGAAGGGTGCGGCGGTCGGTGTCGTCGTCGGCTCATCGGCTGCCGGCATTGCAGGTGCAGGCATTGGCGCTGCAGCCTGTATGACCGGCTATGGAGCCAAGAAAGCATGGCGCGGTGTCAAATCCGCATGGCGTTGGATCCGGAGTTAGGTGGTTGCCATAATGCTACCGAGCTGGCGGGAATCTGCTGAACGCGGATATCCAGGCCGGCGACCCATACTTTTGGAGGTAAACCAATGAGCTCAGTTTGGAAAGTACGCACAGTCATGACCGTTTTGGCGCTGATAACCTTGGGCGTCTCAAACTATGCGTTCATTTTTACTCCGGAACGCTTGGGTACGAATGAGCGTGTTGTGTTGCTGTATGTGAGCCTTTGCTCGGCTGTCCTACTTGGACGCTACTGGCACATACTGGGCAAAACCGGTTCCTAGCAATCGGGGCTTGGCAGGGGCGTTTGACCTGGTTTCGCTTGACGGACTTGGACAGGGTTGCGCTTCTTAATCGCTTTCGAAATAGCCTAGAGTTTTGCGGTGTGGACTCCGCGCGCGAGGATGGAGGGTGCCGCGGATTATCCGTCCACGTGCAATTCCGGCCGAGCCGGGATTGCGTACGTGGAGGGGGAATTCGTGGCTCCCTCCATCCGGATAGTTTCTCCGGACCGTGCGCGCTTGGGGCAAGTGCTTCATTGGCTCAAGGAGTAAAGGGCGCACGTCAAAGAGCAGTCGTCTGGAAGTACCGAGCCACCTCTAAACGGGTCTCTGTCAAGAGTTTGAATCTATGAGTTCATGATTTGTTGTTTGTTAGTCATTTCGACTGGCAAAAGAAGGAGGTCCAGCTCGAAGCCATTCACCTCTTCGGGCTCAATGTCCCATGTTGCAGGTACGGACGGCAATCTCCCAATCACAAGTCGGCATGCGCCTTTCGCTTGGAGGCGAAAGGAGTTGGCTAGGCCACCAGTGGCTCGTCGGGCTGATCGTCGTCCTCGATCTGGTATTCCTCTTTTGTTACATCTGTTCGGTGGTCGGGGTTTGTGTCAAATCACTTGCTTACCCCACGACTTCCAAAGGCTCGGCCGGCGTCGAATAGCTCCCCGTATTTGAAAAGCCGCCATATGGATTCGGATAGCTTTCGGCCTCCCGCCGCCCGGGCCTTGGCTTTGTTGCCCATGCGCTTTTCCTTGGCTCGGATCCAATTGCCTACAGCCAGGCCAGCACCACGCCTGGACCTTAGACATCCCATCGCGGCCTGGGTCATCGCCCAGCGGAGGTGTGGGTTTCCGTCGCGCGTGATGCCGCCGTGTTTCGTAATTCCGCTCGTGCTGTGATCGGATGGGGTCAATCCAGTGGCGCAGCCGAAAGCTTTGGCGGAGTGGAATCGTCGGATGTCTCCGGCTTCCGCCACTATTGTTGCAGCAAGGATTTTGCCTGTTCCTGGGATCTCTTTTGCGATCAAATCCACGGCGGGCAGATCTACCAACAGGCTGTCTATGGCCTCTTCCCATTCCTTGATTGCCGCATCTTGGTAATCCAAGTCGCCTAAGCAGGAGCGCATCGCTTGGCCGCGGATACCGGGCGTTTCAAGTGCGGTCTTAGCCATGAAGAGTTTGGCGGCTTGCGTGCGGACGGAGGAACTAGGGACCACATTCCCGGTTTGTGCGAAGTGACCTTTCAAGCGATTGATGATCTTGGTACGCATACGTACCGCGACAGCTCTCTCACGTGTAGCAATGCGGAGCTCGAGGATTGAGGCGGATGGGACATGGGCTTCTGGAAGGCGGCCCTCGTAGGTTAAGTACGCCAACCACCATGCATCGCGCTGATCGTTCTTAGCGTTCGAATTGGCAATCGCACGAATGCGTTTCGCTTGCGCGACATGCACAAATTCAGCGCCCATCATTTCGATCAGAAGGCCGTGAACCCAAAGGGAACTGCGGCTGGCTTCGAAGGTGAAATGGGCGGGGCCGGCAGCGTGGATTTCGCACACCAACGCTTCGAAAGCCTCCCGCGTTGAGGCCATGCGCTCTTCGCGAATCGTCTTCCCTTCACCGTCGAGCACGCAAAACACGGTCAGGCTCTTGTGCACGTCCAGTCCGACGCATTGGGTGTTGACTTTTCTTACGGGGTCGGCGAGCTTCTTCATAGGGTCTCCTGTTGGGGTTCTAGATTTCGGTCTATGGGACATTAGAACCCGAGGGGCCACGCCCCGCTCCGACAGGAGGCCCGTTTACAGCATCACAAACTCTCCCTCCACCGACGGAGG
>JAESRM010000358.1 GCA_016764635.1 Planctomycetota bacterium | reverse complement strand
GTCCATGCCCCACGGAACCTCCAAAGGATTCAGCGACGAGGACATCGAACGCATGGAGTCCGACCACGGGTCCCTGAAACGAAAGGACTCGCCCTGATCGTGCGCTGTGCATTCACTCTAAGCTCTGAACGCCTCTAGGTTCTTGAAAAGGCATGCCCTTGAAGGAGCCCCGGCAATCAGGCCGTTTCGGACTCCACGGCAGTCTTTGAGTATGCGCAACTTCTCCTCGGGGCCAATGTACCCAGGGAAACCATCACTACAGGGTAGTGGCATGCCCCCTGCTGACCTTCCGAGGTCGAAACACTCGGCCAATAATCCTGTCTACACTATACCCGGAGATGCCTTGATGGGGGGTGGTGGACGTCAAGCTTGGACCTAACGCACTCTCTCAAATGCCTCCGAGGCCCATTGGTTTGACGTTGTGCTAGACTCATTTCATGAGTTTCCAAATGTCAATTTTCACCACGGTTAGTGCTTGCACCCACATCCTCGCACTTCTCTCCACTGGCGCCGTTGGGACCAGCCCACAACAAATTCCGAATCTGGACCTCGACCAAGCTGAGCGAGTCGAGACCCCCAAGTTGCCTTGCGGCGTCACTACAAGCGCCTGGTCGTCCATCCGCGACTCGATCAGCACTCGCCGACATGCCTTTAAAGCAACGCACAATGGATTTGAAGCCAACAATCCACGCTTCAAGTGGGAGGCCCAGTTTGACGGGACATCGGCTCTGATTCAGCCCGCTGCCGGTGATTGGAGTTTTGGTTTTACACTCAAAGCTTTCGGGTTCGAAAACAGGGTTCAATATCTGAAGTCGCCAACATTCGGGGCATGCGCCGAAGGACAGAAATTAACCTACGGTTGGAGCAATGAGCTCTCAGAGTGGTGGATCAACGACGAGCGTGGCTTCGAGCATGGGTTCACCGTTCACGAGCGGCCTGAGCGGCTGGCGACAGATGACCTTTCGCCCCTCATCTTTGAGCTCGAAGCGCTCGGCAGCCTTCAGCCTCGGGTTAACGAGGCTCGAACGGGGTTGAGCCTTCATGACGATGCAGGGGTAAGCGTGCTGCGCTACGACGGTCTTGTGGCATTCGATGCTGAAGGCATTCGGCTCCCTGCATGGCTCGAAGTCGATGAACGAAGCGTGCGGATCTGCGTCTTTGAGGCGCTCGCTAAGTATCCGATCGTTGTAGACCCCGTTATTCAGGAAGCCTACATCAAAGCTTCGAATGCGGATGCGGGCGATAACTTCGGCAGTTCCATCGCCGTCTCTGGCGATACCATCGTTGTTGGCGCTCCKRRWGAAGRYAGYARYGCCACMGGCATCGRMGGCAATCAATCCAACAACTCCNGSANAGNYKCMGSCGSCGCWTNCSTAYKCGTTCGCTCGGGCTCTTCCTGGATTCAGCAGGCATACTTAAAGGCTTCCAACACGGGGGTGGGCGATTATTTTGGCAGCGCCGTCTCCATCTCAGGCGATACCATCGTAGTTAGCGCTCCAACTGAAGACAGCAGCGCCACTGGTATCGACGGCGATCAATCCAGTAACTCAAGGACAGACTCCGGCGCCGCCTACGTATTCGTCCGCTCTGGAACTTCCTGGACTCAGCAGGCATACCTCAAAGCGTCCAACGCGGGCTCGGGCGACCAATTCGGTAGGTTCATCGCAGCCTCCGGTGAAACCATCGTTGTTGGCGCTCCTAGTGAAGACAGTAATGCCACAGGCATCGACGGCAATCAATCCAACAACTCCGCAAGTGCAGCCGGCGCTTCCTACGTTTTCGTCCGCTCGGGGTCCTTATGGACTCAGCAGGCATACCTCAAGGCGTCCAATACAGACGCCGGAGACTTCTTTGGCGATGGCGTAGCCGTTTCCGGGGAAACCGTCATTGTCGGGGCTGCAAGGGAGGATAGCAGCGCAACGGGGATCGACGGAGATCAATTCAACAACTCCAGTTTGACTTCTGGTGCCGCCTACGTATTTGTTCGAACTGGCTCCTCCTGGACTCAGCAGGCATACCTCAAAGCCTCCAACACAGATGCGGGCGATCAATTTGGTGATACCGTCACTATCTCAGGCGATACCGTCGCGATTGGGGCTCCTAGGGAAAATAGCAACGCAAAGGGGATCGACGGAAATCAATTCAACAACTCCAGTTTGACTTCTGGTGCCGCCTACGTATTCGTTCGCACTGGCTCCTCATGGACTCAGCAGGCATACCTCAAAGCTTCCAACACGGGGCCGGGCGACCAATTCAGCCGCTCCATTGCCGCCTACGGGGACACTGTTGTTGTTGGGGCTTTTTTCGAGGACAGCAACGCCACCGGCATCTACGGCGATCAATCCAATAACTCCGCTCAGTCCTCCGGCGCCGCATACGCTTTCCTTCGGTCTGGCTCCTCCTGGGCTCAGCAAGCATACCTCAAGGCTTCCAACACGGACGCGGGCGACATCTTCGGCGTCTCTGTCGCCGCTTCCCGAGGCACCGTCGTTGTTGGAGCTGTCTACGAGAGCAGTAACGCAACCGGCTTCGACGGGGATCAATCCAACAATTCCGCAAATGAATCCGGCGCCGCTTATTTTTTCAGTGCTGGTGAAATCGTAGGCACTCCCTTCTGCACGGCTGTGGCGAACTCCACCGGTTCTGCGGGTGAGCTCGCGGGCAGCGGCAGCACGTCTGTGACAAACAATAGCCTGACCCTTGTAGCGACGGAACTCCCCGTGGGTGCTGTCGGCTTCTATCTAGCCAGCGGGGTCCAAGGGTTCATTGCGAACCCTGGTGGTGGCGAGGCAATCTGTGCCTCGGGGGATGGATCGGACGCTACAACCGCCCGAGCCAGTTGAAGCAGGCTGATACAAGCGGAAGCTTCTCCTTACGGCTCGATCTGATGAACACACCAACACCTTTTGGTCCTGTTCCTATCAACATTGGAGAGACATGGAACTTCCAAGGCTGGTTCCGAGACACCAACATGACGGGCCCGACCTCGAATTTGACGAATGGACTTGAGGTCATGTTTACTATGTGATCATTGTGAGTTGTCGATCCAGGTAAGAATCCGACGGCCCCGAAGAAGATGTCGCAAGTGCAACCTCCCTGACACCTGGGGGATAGGCGCCTTGGCTTGCACTGGGTGGCTCTGTTTTGCCCGGTAAAGCTGCAGGCGCGCCGCTCTGAAAGCTTGAGTTTTTCGATTCCATGCTTCACGGCGCGCCTGCGGCTCTCCGGGCTTAGAATCTTCCCTCTGCGATGTCCTTTAGGAAAAGGTTTTCAAGGGCCTGGTCTGCGACAAGTCTCTTGATCCCTCGGGTAACGTCACCAATACACCACCATGAGGAGCCACTCCCCGAGAGAAGGCCCAACACTATGCTGGAGCCCAGTTTTCTTAATTTTCGGCCGTTGCCTACACACGCCAAATCTATAATGTTGACCTATGAATTTATCTCGCTACAAATCGTTTTCGGCGGTGCTTCTGCTGCTTGGTTCCTTCAGTTTTATGCTCAAAACAACGAATTCGGTCCCCCCCCCTCAGAAGAAACCCCACAGCCAACAAGCGATTGCTGAGCCCGCAAGTTCGCCTCCAACCGGCCAATCGGAAGTCTCCATCGCTCCATACCTAGTCGAATTGAAGTCCACTTCAGCGCGGCTTGCGTGGCGCTGTAAGACCTCGAAGCCCTACGACCTCCAGTTGGTAAACCTCGATGCTGGAAGTAAAGAGTCGTTCCACTATAAAGCGAAGACGCAGCATGTCGCGACCATGGTGGGTCTGACCCCCGGCACTGGCTACCGATGGTCCATTTCCTTCCTTAGAAATGCAGAGGCTGCAATCACTGGCGAGTTCACAACTCTACCCAAAAACCCCAACCGTTCATTCGCAGTGCTCGGCCACACCCATGGCACAGAGAAATTCGGCCACTTCCCAGACACGCTTTTCGCTTCAACTGTCGAAGGGTCCAACCCGCAATTCGTAGTCCATACAGGTGACTGTGTTTATCACTCAACCCCTGCCAACTGGAACGAACACTTTTTTATGGTCTTCCAATCTATCCTTGAAAGTGCCCCAATCTATATTGCACCAGGCAACCACGATTCCGGCTGGCCATTCATCGACGGACTTGACCTGCGGCCTTTCAAGGAACTATTCCCTCATGACTATCCAGATGAGTCAAAGAATTCCACAGGCTCTGCCTACTACGACTTGGTTGAAGGTCCAATTCACTTCTTGTTCCTTTCCTACGTAACCGAGCTCCAGGTGGGGTCGCCACAGTATCGTTGGATTTCCGAGACTCTAGATTCCTCAACCAGCGCGTTCAAGGTCGTGGTTCTTGGGGGTATGAATAATTATTACGACAAGCAGAGCCTGAGGAGTTTACTCGCCTTGAAAGAAGTGGACGCTGTGCTGAGAGGAGATGGAGGAGCCCCTAAAAACATCTACTCGATGCCATCTAACTACCCAATTTTCACTGTGGGCTCTGGAGGCATAGGCTCGCCACCCTGGTTGTATGTCACCGCCACTCCAGAGCACCTAACCTTCCTCGAGTTGAACGCGAGCGGCAACCCCAAACGCGCCCACTGGATACACTCAAAGCGCGTGCGAAAGGAAGTCACTCCCCTACCACAACCGACAGTGACCGGTGACCAAGTACATAGGCGATTCTCCTTCGCCTTGCCTGCCAGCGTTTCCTCTAACAAGATCAACGGTATTCAGTTTATCGTTGAGGGCGTACCTGCGAATTCGATCACGTACTCTTCCAAAATCCGGCCAAAAACGAGGCTGGGGCATGGGGAGGTCGGATTCATTTCCCAACCAGGCCTTCTCCCCAAATCGGGGGGGGTGATAACGATCCCAATTCACTCAGAACGCCCGATCCGAGGAGGCCCCTACGAGATCAATCGGATTTCACTGGAGCTTTCAGGAAAGCCCCTAGGAGATCAGCTGAGAGTTACCAAAGTCTGGTTGTACTAGAACCCGGACATAGGGCTACCGGTCCGACGCCGAACACGAAGGCCCCAACGGGGCTAGCCTCATTTGCGATCCCAGTCCCTGTGAGAGTCAAATTAGAGACTGCGCAGATTGCGGTGCCAGGGGAAGGAGTTGGGTTTCAAGCAGCAGCAACCTCCTTCCCCCCCAACACTACAACCTAACTATGAAGGACTCAGCTCCAAAGCCCTTCAAGGCTCTTAGAATCCGCGCCTTGCCTACCACATGCGTATCTGAACGGGCTGCGCAGTCGCCCCTTGATAATTGGAACAAGAGATTGCCGAGACGCCCCTTACTCCCTGACCTCGAAGAACTCCACACTGCTCCACGGTCACCAAGCCGGGTGCGGAAGATGTCCAGTCCACAAGCATTGTAACGTCCCTATAAGCTCCGTTCTGGTAGTGCGCAATCGCTTGTGCGCCTGCCCATTGATCGCGGGGGATCCGGAGTTTGTCGATTCGAACCTCCAGGCCGACAACCGCATTGGTGGCTCCCGTCACAATTTCGTGACTAGGCGTCCATGACATATCCGGATTCTGAGTTTGGAGTTTTTCGTGAATCGTAATGTTGTGCACAAAATTTTGGATCTGGAGCATGCCAACATCTCCGGGAGCACCCGTAACGATTCCGCCGTAACCACTCACCAGCCCACGGCCATTGAACATTTCCCAGCGTCCAGGCGCCAGGCAGTAGTCAATACGCGACGAAATCCCGGTTGGGATCGCAGAGAAAGAAAGGAAACCATCGGTTGAGTCGTAGG
>JAESRM010000087.1 GCA_016764635.1 Planctomycetota bacterium | reverse complement strand
TCGGGCTTCACAAGCCGCAAACGCACCTTAAAGGGGTACCCATATGTGGTACGCAACTTACGGCATTCGTCCACCTCAAAGCGGGGGCGGCCGAGTTCGTAACCTACATACTCAAGGCAAAGTGTCCTGTCGTACGAGTAGATAGGGAAGACGTCCCGAAGGAGCGCCTCCAAACCCTGGTTTTCACGGTTCGCTGAGGGCGTGTCGGCCGCAAGGAAGCTGTGAAATGCTTTGGTTTGGATCTCCACCAGATTGGGGAGGTCCACAATTTCTTGGACTCGACCGAATTTCTTAACCGGGTGTTCCGGCTCGGCCACGCGGCCGCCGTGTTTCGTCGTCATGGGTGCTCTCTCCACATCACCGACCAGCGACTCGTCGCATGGGTCGGCGCAGAAATGGATATCGAGGAAGGGTAAGGCGCTTGCTAGAGCGGCTCGTTCCTGGCTGCAGACCGGGAATTTGTGGGGGGACGTTACGAGCGTCTATGGAAAAAGGTTGAATCCTCCTCCCCTAAACGGTTGGACCACGGGCATGGTCCCTGGTGAGGTTACGTGTTCTGCTGATTACGTGCTAGCTCAAATCACAGATGCTCCCTGTAAAAAAACAAGGAGCCTCCCCCACTGGGGGTCTGGACGGCACCGACGGGGGTCGGACCAGCTATAGCGTACTATCAGCAGGCAAGCGCTCACCACCCAGGATGCACCTGGGCGATGAAGCGCTAACCGTGCCTCAAACGGATTTCCAGAGAAGGAAATCAGTCAATCTTGACCGTGGCACCCGCGCCTTCCAGCTGGGTTTTCATTGCCTCGGCGTCGTCCTTGGAGAGACCATCTTTGATCTCCTTGGGAGCAGCGTCGACAACGGCCTTGGCTTCTTTGAGGCCCAGGCCAGTGATGGCGCGGACTTCTTTGATGACCTGGATCTTCTTGTCGCCTGCGGCTTCAAGGATGACCTTGAAGGAAGTTTGCTCTTCCTCTTCGGCAGCGCCGGGGCCAGCCACTGCAACAGCAGCGGGAGCAGCGGCGGAAACGCCCCACTCTTCTTCGAGGAACTTGACGAGCTTGGAAGCTTGCATCAGGGAAAGTCCGCCAAGGGTGTCGGCGATCGTCTTGAGCTCGGGCTCAAGTTCGATGGTGGTGTTTTCTTCAGACATGGGATTGGTCTCCTAGTGGAGCTGGGTGGGGTGTTTTTGAGTTGGTTTGGAGGCAGAGAGAGGCGAAGCCACGCTCAAGCCGACCAGAGAAGTAACGGGTCGAATTGGGTGAAACGGGCAAATGCCCCCCTACTCTTCCCCCTTGTCCACGCGCGCCTGAAGGACACGCACGGTGTTGGATTGAACGCCGGCGAGGGCGACAACAAGGCCGCGTGCGGGTGCGGAGAGCACACCGAGCAGCATTGCGTTGGCGGTATCACGATCGGGGAGATCAGCGACTTGAGCGGCGTTGGCCGCGTCGAGCACTTCCCCATCGAAGTAGGCAGCTTTGAAGACGACCTTCTTAGCTTTCTGGACCGCGGGATCGGCGAACACTTTGGCTGCGCCGATCACACTTTCGGGATCACCGTAGGCGATGCCCACGTTGCCCTTGAAGATGTCTCCACCCAGGTCGATGCCGCGCTCGGCAAGGACTCGACGGGCGAGGGAGTTGCGCACCATGCGGAAGCGCACGCCCTTCTCAGCGAGTTGACCGCGCAGTTCCTCGGTGGTCTTCACATCGAGACCGCCGAAGCTGACTGCGAGCAGACCCTCTGCGTCCTTGAACTCTTCCGTGAGCTCACGGACGACCATTTGATTGACGATATTGGGCATGACCTAGGCTCCGTACTCGATGATGGCACCGGGACTCATCGTGGTCGACAAGCAAACTCGTCGAACGAAGGTTCCCTTGACAACGGCGGGACGCATTCCGACCAAGTGGTCGAGGAAGGCGGTGAGGTTCGCGGCCAGGTCATCGGTGGTGAAGGAACGCTTGCCGAAGGGGGCGTGAACGTTACCACCGGCATCCGTGCGGAACTCGACCTTACCAGCCTTGAATTCCGTTACGGCCTTGGCCACATCGGGGGTCACGGTGCCGGACTTGGGCGAGGGCATCTTGCCCTGGGGTCCAAGAACCTTACCGAGCTTACCCACGTGCTTCATCATGTCGGGGCTGGCCACGACAACGTCGAAGTCCATCCAACCGTCTTGAATGCGCTTGGCCAAGTCTGCGGAACCGACAACGTCGGCACCGGCAGCTTCAGCAGCAGCAGCCTTTTCGCCTTCCGCGAAAACCACGATCGTGATTTCCTTGCCGAGGCCATTAGGAAGGGAGACAGCTCCACGAACCAATTGGTCGGACTTGCGGGGGTCGATGCCAAGGGTGACGGCGACCTCTACGGTCTCGTCAAAGTTCACCTTGGGCAGGCTCTTCAGAAGCTCGAGAGCTTCCTTCATTTCATAAGTGCGGCCGAGCTCCATCATGGCGCTCGCCTGCTTGTATCGCTTACTGCGCTTTACCATAAGATTAAGCCTCCACCTCGATTCCGGCCGAACGGGCCGTTCCTTCGATGATCCTGCAGGCGTGATCCAAATCACGCGCGTTCAGGTCGTTCATCTTGATGTTCGCGATTTCCTCGACCTGGGCCCGGGTCACCTTTCCGACGATCTGGGTGCCGACTTCGCCGGCTCCCTTCTCGACACCAGCTGCTTTCTTAAGCAGGATGGCAGCGGGCGGTGACTTCAGGATGAAGTCGAAGGTACGGTCCTTGTAGACGGAGATTTCAACGGGGATGATCATCCCCATCTGGTCACGCGTCCGGTCGTTGAACAACTTGACAAATTCAGAGATGTTCACGCCATGGGCGCCAAGCGCCGGGCCCACGGGGGGCGCCGGAGTTGCTTTGCCTGCGGGGCACTGAAGTTTGATCAGTCCTGTAAGTTCTTTAGCCATATTTAGACCGCCTCTACTTCCCAGTATTTAAGATCCACCGGAGTGGGACGACCAAAGATCGTAACCACCACGCGAACCGTTCCTTTTTCAGGATTGATCTCTTCGATAACGCCATCAAAGCCGTCGAAGGGACCCGAGTTGATTTTTACCATGTCGCCGGTATTGAGGCCGATGGAGACCGTCGGGCGAGTTTCGGAGTCGGTCATCCTCGATAGAATCGAGTTCACTTCCTCCTCCGTGATTGCTGTCGGCTCACCTCGGCTTCCGAGGAAGTCGCGCAAACCATCCACACTTCTAAGCACTTGACGTGCCTTCGAGACGCGTGCGGGATCGTCATCGTCGAGATCTGCCTGTACCATCAGGTAACCGGGGTACAGTTTGTTCTCGACTGTTCGTTTTTTGCCACCGCGCATGACGGTAGCTAGCTCAAAAGGCACAAGCAATTGCGGGATCACGTCCTGCAACCCTGTCACTTTGATGCGTTGCTCAGCGTTGCTCCGGATGCGCTTTTCGCGACCCGATTGACAACGGAGGAAGTACCAMTTGTAAGCCATTTCTTATTCCCTACTCGGATCAACCGAGCAGGAGCCTCCGTGCGATGGTGGCCAGGGCGTAGTCGGCAGCTGCCAGGAACACCATAAGGAACAGAACACAACCGATCACGAGGACGGAACCACTGATGGTTTCCTCCAGGGTCGGCCAGGTGACCTTTTGAAGCTCATGCTCCGTATCGATCATCAGGTCAGCATTCTTGGGAGTGCTGAGCCAACGATTGAGGAGGGTGAGCCCTGCCCCTAGTACCAACGCGGAAACCACGAGGGAACCGGAGGGCACCATCCCGAACAAAGGGATGCGATCGATGCCCGAGACCAACGTTTTGGTCATGGACTCCCCAAAGCTCACTCCGAGTTGAGTGTGCAGGGAAATGCATCCGTAGAACAGCAGAATAGCCAGCGACCAAAAAGCCGCCATGCGTACCATTCGTCCTTGGTCCTTGCGGTAGACCATTGGGAGTAATCCTTGGGTTGGGGGTTCGAGATAGCGTCCTTTGGACGCCGGAGGGAATGGCCCCACTTGGGGGCCGAAAGGCAAACGTGCTTAGAGCTTCTTCTCGCGGTGCGAAGTGTGAACCCTGCATGCGTTGCAGTACTTCTTCTTCTCCAGCTTGTAGGCCGCTTTCAAACGCTTGTGCGTTGTGTAGTTGCGGTGCCGACACTGGGTGCACTCCAGAAAGACATACCGTTCTTTGATCTTCATTGCGTGAGCTTCTCAGGGGGAAGCCGGTCCTAGTTATTCACCTGGGCCAGCCTTGTACAGGATATGAAGCCAGGGGAGCCTTCGCTCCCCCAGCTTCACGAGTGGTTTATTACTCGAGGATCTTCGTAACGACGCCTGCACCCACGGTGCGGCCGCCTTCACGGATAGCGAAGCGAAGTTGCTCTTCCATGGCCACGTTGATGCCCAGGGTGATTTCAAGCTTCACGTTGTCGCCAGGCATGCACATCTCTGCGCCACCGAGCAAGTTAGCAGCGCCCGTCACGTCCGTTGTACGGAAGTAGAACTGGGGGCGGTAACCGTTGTAGAAAGGAGTGTGGCGACCACCCTCGTCCTTGGAGAGGATGTAGACCTCAGCCTCGAACTTGGTGTGGGGAGTCACGGTGCCCGGCTTAGCCAGGACCATGCCACGCATCAGGGACTTCTTGTCGACGCCACGCAGGAGAACGCCAACGTTCTCGCCAGCGCGACCCTCGTCTAGAGTCTTCTGGAACATCTCAACACCAGTACATGTGGTGTTTCCGATCTCTTCGGCCATGCCGACGATCTCGAGGGAGTCACCCGTGTTCACGATACCGCGCTCGATGCGACCGGTGCCGACCGTTCCACGACCCTTGATCGAGAACACGTCCTCGACAGGCATTAGGAAGGGCTTGTCGATCTCGCGCTCGGGGATCGGGATGTAGGTGTCGATGGCGTTCATCAACTCGACGATACACTTGTAGTCGTCGTCGCCGGCGGGCTTGTCAGCGTTGAGTGCGTTCTCGGTGGCGAGTGCGGACCCCATGACGATGGGGATGTCATCACCCGGGAACTCGTACTTGGAGAGCAGTTCGCGGATTTCCATTTCGACGAGCTCGAGAAGCTCGGGGTCGTCGACCTGGTCAACCTTGTTCATGAAAACGACGATGGCGGGCACGTTGACCTGACGGGCGAGCAGGATGTGCTCACGGGTCTGGGGCATCGGGCCGTCAGCGGCGGAGACCACCAAGATAGCGCCGTCCATTTGGGCAGCACCGGTGATCATGTTCTTGACGTAGTCAGCGTGACCGGGGCAGTCGACGTGAGCGTAGTGACGGGCTGCCGTCTCGTACTCAACGTGCGAGGTCGAGATCGTGATACCACGAGCCTTCTCCTCGGGCGCCTTGTCAATCTCGTCGAAATTCATCTTCTTCGCCAAGCCTAGAAGGGCCTGGTGACGACAGATGGCAGACGTCAGAGTGGTTTTGCCGTGGTCGACGTGGCCGATGGTGCCCACGTTGACGTGATCCTTTGTCCTTTCGAAGACTTCCTTAGCCATGGTGCTGGTCTCTTTTTGGGTGGGCGAAAGCCCGCTTTGGGTTTTTGGGCGAAGCTCTCTCCGCCTCACCGGACGATCCGGTGAGAAGCCCGAGGGAACTTCAGTCAAGATTTTGTTGAATGGAGCTGCTGTCGGGACTTGAACCCGAGACCTCTTCCTTACCAAGGAAGTGCTCTACCACTGAGCTACAGCAGCTCGCAAAACCGCCGCCCACCAGTCCAAAGAGGACCGATACAAAGCAACGGTGATTGAGCGATCTC